>DATMNF010000039.1:0-29923 GCA_035569355.1 Steroidobacteraceae bacterium | reverse complement strand
TGATGCGAGCACTCGTTACGCTGTGCGTGCGCCACTTCGGCGCACTTACCGCGCTCACCCTATTTGCGCTCATCCTCGGGTGCTGGGGCGCGCTCCAGTCCCCGCTGGACGTTTTTCCGGAATTCGTCCCTTCCCAAGTCGACATTCAGACCGAGGCGCCGGGTTTCGCTCCTCAGCAGGTCGAAGAGTTGGTCACGAAGCAAGTCGAAAACGCCGTCAATGGCGCCTCGGGACTTGCGACGTTGCGCTCGGAGTCCATACCGGGCCTCTCCGTGGTCACCGTCACCTTCGCGGACGGTGTCGACGTGCACATTGCGCGGCAGGGAATCTCGGAGCGTCTTTCCGAGCTGGGCAGTAGTCTGCCCGCCGGCGTCGGCACACCGAAGCTCTCGCCGTTGGTCTCGAGCACCATGGATTTGCTCAAGATCGGTCTCTTGTCCGACAAAGTCGATGCATACGAGCTGCGCGACACGGCAGATTGGATCATCAAGCCCAGGCTGCTCGCCGTTCCCGGTGTCGCACATGTCATCGTGTTCGGCGGAAACTCGAGGCAGATCCAAATTCTTCCCGACATGTCCAAGCTTGCGAGCTTCGGCATCACCTTGAGCGACGTTTCGGACGCGGCCCGCGCCGCACTGCCGCTGCGCGGCGCGGGGTTCATCGATGTCCCTGCTCAACGCATTTTGTTGAGATCCCCGACTCCCGCGCCAGACGTCACCGTAATCGGCAAGGCGGTCGTCGCAGTGCGCAACGGTACGCCGATACTCGTTCGCGACATCGCGGAGGTGAAAATCGCGCCGGCGCTGCGTTCGGGAAACTCGCTCATCATGGGCAAGCCCGGCGTCCTCTTGTCGCTCGCAAGCCAATACGGCGCAAACACGTTGACTGCGACCCAGGCGGTCGAGAAAGCGCTTGCCGCGCTCGAGCCCGCATTGAAAGCCAAAGGAATCACTCTCTACTCGAGCCTGCACCGCCCCGCCAACTTCATCGAACGCGCGCTCGGCAACTTGAAGGAATCGCTGGTCATAGCGGCCGTGCTGATCCTCGCCGTTCTGTATCTCTTCTTGCGCGATTTTCGCGCCGCGCTGATCGCCTTTACCGCCATCCCCCTATCGCTGCTGGCGGCCGTCGCCGTCCTCGACCGCATGGGACTCACCCTCAACACGATGACGCTGGGCGGATTTGCCGTCGCGCTCGGAGTGCTGGTCGACGACGCAATCATCGGAATAGAGAACATTTTGCGGCGCCTTCGCGAAAACAAGCGTCTGGCGGACCCCAAGCCGCGGCTTGACGTGCTGCGCGAGGCGTCGCTCGAGGTACGCGGCCCCGTGATTTATGCCACCGCCGTGGTCATCGTCGTGTTCCTGCCTGAATTGTTCACTTCCAGTGTGCAGGGGCATTTTGTCGGTCCCCTGGCCCTGGCCTTCATCTTTGCGGTGCTGGCGTCCTTGCTGGTGGCGATGACATCGACGCCGGCCCTGTGCGCTCTTTTCTTGCGCGACCACGACGCGCGCCCCGAAGCCGGGTGGCTGCGTCGCCTCAAGGCATGGCAAGACGCCGCCGTGCATCGCGTCGGGGCTCATTTCAAACTGATTGCCGCGATCCTGCTCGTCATGGTTGCCGCGGCGTTGGGTGTCCTGCCCTTCGTCGGCGGCACATTCATGCCGGACTTTCGCGAAGGCCATTTCGTGATCCAGATGTCGAGTTCCATCACCGGTACGTCGCTCGAGGAAATGGTGGGAGTCGGCCGGCGCATCAGCGCGGAGGTGTTGGCGCTTCCCTTTGTCCAGACGATCGAGCAGCAGATCGGGCGCGCGGAGCTGAGCGAAGACACCTGGGGCCCGCACCGGAGCGAATTTCACGTCGAACTCAAGGAAGACGTGCCCGTGGACCAGAGTGCCGCGCAAGAAAAGCTGCGATCCATTCTGCAGAACTATCCCGGAATCCAAAGCGAAGTCGTTACGTTTCTGGGAGATCGCATCAGCGAAAGTTTGAGCGGCGAGACGGCCCAGGTCGCGGTAAAGATATTCGGCGACGACCTGGACGCGCTGGACGCAACCGGCGATAAAGTCGTCGCTGCGCTGAAGTCGGTGCCGGGCGTCGTCGACCTGCAGTTCAAACGTCAAAGCGGAACACCGACGATTGCAATCGAGCTTGTCCCCGACGCACTCGCGGCAACCGGCCTCAAGGGACAGGACGTACTTGACGCCGTCGAATCGGCCTATGCGGGCAAGGTCATCGGCCAAACATACCGCGGTACGCGCACCGTCGACGTGGTGGTTCTGTTGCCTGACAACCTGCGCCACCAGCCGGCCAGATTGCCCGAGCTCATGATCGGAAGTCCGATGGGGCCGGTACCGCTGTCCCAGATCGCACATGTCGTCGGCACTCAGGATCGATACAGCATTCAGCACGACGGCGGACAACGGCGAATCAGCGTGACGTTCAACGTCAAGGGTTCGCTGCAATCCGTCGTGCAGCAAGCGCAACAAACGCTTGCGCGATCCGTAAAGCTGCCCGCGGGCGTATTCATCGAATTCAGCGGCGCGGCCGAAGCCGAAGCGCAGACGCGCACGGAACTCTACCTGTACTCGGGGCTGGCGCTCGCGCTCATCGTCATGATTCTGTTCGTCTCGTTCCATTGGCGGGCCAATAGCTGGCTGGTACTGGCCAATCTGCCTTTCAGCTTGATCGGCAGCGTGCTCGCCATCGCCGTCACGGGAATTGGGATTTCATTGGGAACGGTGGTCGGCCTGGTGACCGTCTTCGGGGTAAGCGCCCGCAACGCAATCTTGCAGCTCGCCCATTACGAGCACTTGGTCGAAGTCGAGGGCAAGGCCTGGAACCTCGATCTGGTGATCCGCGGTGCAAACGAGCGGCTGATCCCTATTCTCATGACGGCCGCGGTGACCGCCCTCGGGCTCGCGCCGCTCGCGATAGGCATGAATCGTCCCGGCCAGGAAATCGAAGGACCCATGGCCGTCACGGTGCTGGGCGGATTGCTGTCCTCGACGCTGTTGAACCTCTTCGTTCTTCCGGCGTTGGCTCATCGCTATGTCCGGATCGTCAAATAGACGCGCTCAAATCCTGAGATTGGTATGATGCTGCGCGGACCTGGCGGCCGCGGATCATGGGGAGAGATCTCACGATGCAATTGCGCACGAGAATCGAGGGCGGCGGAACACGCCCGCTCGACGACTGGGGCGTCGACAGCGAGTACGGTACATTGCGCGATGTCCTCGTCGGACCAATCGATCATTTCACCTGGCAGCCCGGCAACGCCGTCTGTCAGCGCGCGGAACGGGTTGGGTTGCGGTTCGATTTCTCGTTCGCGCGGCGGCAGTACGGGGAGATGGTCGATGTCTACCGTCAGGCGGACGTCCATGTGCACTTTCTTCCCCCGGATCGCGCGCTGCCCTATCAAATTTTCGCGCGCGACAGCAGCGTGATGACTCCCTGGGGCGCTGTGATCATGCAGCTGCAAAAGCCCTATCGGCGCGGTGAGTATGCGGCGTGCCTGCAATTCTATCTGGACGCCGGAATTCCTATTTACGACCTGGTCACTGCCGGTAACGTCGAGGGCGGCGATTTCATGGTGGTGAAGCCGGGCGTTGCCGCCTGCGGCTACTCGGGCGAACGTTCCATCGAGCCGGCCGTGCGCCAGTTGCAAAGCTGGTTCGAGGCGGAAGGTTGGGAGTTTCATACCTACGCCTTCGATCCGCATTTCCTGCACTTGGACGTACAGATCGGGATGATCGCCGAGGGTCTGGCAGTCGTGTGCGTCGAAGCAGTCGAGCCCGAACTCGTTGCATGGTTGCGTTCGAAGGGAATCCGCGGCATTCCCATTTCCTACGGCGATGCCATGCAAATGGGCAGCAATGTCGTGGCGCTCGGGAAGGAGCGAGTTTTGGTCCCTGCATCGAGCAAGAATCTCGTCGCCGCATGCCGAGCCGAGGGTCTCACTGTCTACGACCCCGACGTGTCGATGATCGGCAATGGCGGCGGTGCGGTGCACTGCATGTGTCAAGCGCTGAGACGCGATCGTGCCTGAACCCGCCGACAAGTCGCGCCGAACGTTCGTACTCGGCGCGACCGCCAGTGTGGCGATGTCGGCGGCCGGAGTCGGCGGCCCTGGGAACCGCGCGGCCGCGGGCCAAGCGCCCGCAGGCGACGGCGCCGCGGCCGACCTTTGCAATCTCGGCGCGGCGGAAGCGGTCGCGCACATGTCGCAGGGGGCACTCACGTCGGAGCGGTACGCTCAGGCGCTGCTCGCACGCTGTCAATCCGGGCAGCCGCTCAACGCGTTCATTGCGTTCGAGCCGGCACAGGTGCTCGAGGATGCTCGGGCGCGCGACCGCGAACGTCTCTCGGGAGCGAAGCCCGGCCCTCTGTTCGGTCTGCCGATTCCGGTGAAGGATAGCGTCAACACTCGCGACTATCCGACGACCGCCGGCACGCCGGCGCTGCGCCATTTTCGTCCTGCGAAAGACGCACCAACGATCGCTGCGCTGCGTGCGGCAGGGGCCTTCGTGCTCGGCAAGACGAACCTGCACGAACTCTCCTATGGCTGGACCAGCAACAATCAAGCCTACGGCGCCGTACGCAATCCCTATGACCTGTCGCGAATTCCCGGCGGCAGCAGCGGCGGAACCGCCGCCGCCATCGCCGCTCGTTTCGCCCCTCTCGGCATTGCCGAAGACACGGAAGGATCCATCCGCGTGCCCGCGGCGCTTTGCGGCATTACCGGCTTTCGGCCGACCACGGGTCGCTATTCCACCCGCGGGTGCGTACCGATCTCGCCGCTTTTCGACCAGATAGGACCGCACGCACGCAGCGTTGCGGATCTCGTCCTGTTCGATTCGGTCGCGACCCATGATTTGCGAAAGCTCGAGGCCGCGCAGCTCACGGGTGTGCGCCTCGGCGTCGTACGAGACTACTGGTTCACGGATCTCGATCCGGAGGTCGAGCGCCTGACGGATCTTGCGCTTGCGCGGCTCAAGGACGCCGGCGCCGAGATCGTCGAAACCCAGATTCCGGGTCTTGCCTCGCTCATCGAGCTCACCACCGACGATGTCCAGAACCACGATGTTCGCGGCGCGCTCGCTCGCTACTTGAAGGAATACCGTACCGGCGTCGAATTCGAAGCCCTGGTAGCGCAAGCGAGTCCCGACATACAGAAGATATTCCGCCGCGATGTCCTGCCGGGCGGGGCCAATTTCGTCACCGAGCCCAAGTATGCGGCGGCTCGCGATCGCTACTTGCCGGCGCTGCGTCGTCTGTACCGAGAGTACTTTGAGCGTACGCGCGTGGCCGCCATGGTATTTCCGACGACGCTCGTTCCCGCACCGCGCATCGGTGAGGAGGCGACGCTGGAAGTGCGCGGCCGGCCGGTGCCCTTCGATACGGCCGTGGCGCGCAACATCGCCCCGGGCAGTACTGCGGGTTTACCAGGGCTGGTTCTGCCGGTCGGCCTCACCCAGGGCGGACTTCCCGTATCGATCGAATTCGATGCAGCCGCCGGCACGGACCTTGCGCTGCTCGCGCTCGGCTTGAGCCTGGAGCACGCGCTGCCGCCGTTGCCGGCGCCGCACGTTTAGGAGCCTGCCACGGTGCCTTCCCGCTCGACATTGCTGGGCTTGTCGGCCGTGTAATCGAGATGCAGATATTCAGGGTCGAACAAGGACAATTCCTCCAGAGCCGGCAGGTTTTGGATCGTCAGCGTGCCGCCGTCCAGACTGATCAGCTTCTGCCGGCGCAGCTCCTGCAGAGTCCGGTTGACATGCACGGACGATAGCCCCAAGGTCTCGGCGAGTTCGACCTGAGTCAGCGGCAGCGTGCAAGACAGGCCTTGATTGAGACCGACGGCGCGGTAGCGGTACAGGAGTTCACAGAAAAGATGCGCCGTGCGCTCGAGCGCGTTTCGTTGCCCGACATTGACGATCCATTCGCGTGCAATCGCCTCCTCCACCAGCGTCGACCACCATAGGGCAGTCGTCAGCGTGGGATAGTTGTGCATCAGTTTCAGGACATCGTCGGGCGAAATCGTGGCGATCGTGGAAGGGGCGATCGCGCCGATTGAATGGTCCATGCGTTTCAAGATGAATACCCGCAGATCGCAGAGGTCGCCGGGCACGAAATAGGCGACGATCTGCCTGCGGCCGTCTTCCAGATTCTTGTAGCGGCAGGCGAACCCTTCGAGAAGTAGCTTGACTCCGCCGGTGCGATCGCCCTGCGAAATCACGTCTTCGCGGGGGCCCACCTCGCGTAAGTCCTTGCAGCAATCCTCGACCGCCTGGACCTCTTTGGGCGACAATGCAGTGAAGTTGGATAGCTTGCGCAATAGCGGGTTATTCACGGAAGTCAGGCCGTTTGTTTGATGTCCCATGCTACCCCGATTTTCAACCTGCGTTGCAGCCTGAAGGCCGTCTCATGTCCATTCGCTTCGCGACGTTCTGCTCGATCGGCCTGCTGGCGGGGCCGTCTGGCGCGCAGGCCGCGGCTCCCGCGGCGTTGGAATCCGCCGGCGGCATGGTCGTAACGGCTCAACACCTGGCCTCCGACGTGGGTGCGGCCATTCTGCGCCGGGGCGGCAATGCGGTGGACGCGGCGGTCGCGGTCGGTTACGCGCTTGCCGTGACGCATCCTTGCTGCGGCAATCTCGGCGGCGGCGGCTTCATGATGATTCACCTGGCCGATGGCAGAAACACCTTCATCAATTTTCGCGAGAAGGCGCCGCTCGCGGCGCGCGCGGACATGTTTCTCGACGCGCAGGGTAATCCCGACGGCGAAAAGAGCTTGACGGGCTATTTGGCGGCGGGCGTGCCCGGAACGGTATTGGGGCTGGAAACGGCGCGTCGGGAATATGGCACGTTGCCGCGGTCGATCCTGATGGCGGCGTCGATTCGGCTCGCGCAGCGCGGATTCGTATTGACGCGCGGCGACGTCGATGTATTGGATGCGGGTGCTGCGGAGTTTCGAAGGCAGCCGAATGTCGCCGCGGTGTTCCTTCATCAGAGGGCCCCATTCAAACCCGGTGAGCGCCTGATACAGAAGAATCTGGCGGCGACACTCCGCTTGATCAGCGAAGGCGGGACGCAGGCTTTTTATCAGGGCCCGATCGCGGAAGCCGTGGCCACCGCCTCGCGCGCGGCGGGGGGCCTCCTGACGAAGCAGGACTTTGCCTCTTACGGGGTTACGGAATCCGCACCCATCTCCTGCCGCTATCGGGGCTACACCGTTCTGTCGGCGCCGCCGCCGAGTTCGGGTGGCGTCATCCTGTGCGAAATGCTGCAAGTGCTGGAAGCCTATCCGATCAAGAAGCTTGGCTTCCACTCCAGCGACTCGGTCCACCTGATGACCGAAGCCATGCGCTCCGCCTATCGTGATCGCAACACGTATTTGGGCGATCCCGCGTTCATCGATAACCCGACTGCGTGGCTGTTGTCGGCGGCGCACGCCGAGGCAATCAGAGCGCGGATTGAGGCCGATCATGCGACACCATCGACCACGCTCGGTGAGGACGCGGCGCCCGACGAGAAGGCTACCACCACGCACTACTCCGTCGTCGACCGCCGGGGAAACGCCGTATCGGTCACTTACACCATTAACGATGACTTCGGCGCGAAGGTCATCGCGGGCGACACTGGGTTCCTGTTGAACGATGAGATGGACGACTTCACCGCGAAGCCCGGCGCGCCGAATCAGTTCGGGCTGGTGCAGGGTAAAGCGAACGCCATCGCACCGGGTAAGCGGCCCTTGAGTTCGATGACTCCCACGATCGTGCTCAAGGACGACAAGCCGCTGTTGGTCGTCGGATCGCCGGGCGGGTCGCGCATTACGACCACCGTGCTGGAAATCATCGTCAATGTCATCGATCATGGAATGACCCTGCAGGAAGCCGTCGATGCGCCGCGAATACACCACCAGTGGA
The DNA here is from genome assembly GCA_035569355.1 of Steroidobacteraceae bacterium. Taxonomy (GTDB): domain Bacteria; phylum Pseudomonadota; class Gammaproteobacteria; order Steroidobacterales; family Steroidobacteraceae; genus Bog-1198. Next base: position 21,993 of record DATMNF010000039.1, on the reverse strand, counting down.
TGCCGGACACGCTGGCGGGTGAACCGTTTGCGTTCTCCGCCGATACGGCGAAGTCCCTGACCCAGATGGGCTATCACGTGGTGCCTTTGGAACCGTGGGGAAGCGGCAATGCAGCCGAAGCGATCGGTATCGCACCGGCGGATGCGGCTGCGGCCGAGGCACTCGGATTCCCGCGCCCTGGAGTCCTGTACGGGGCGAGCGACTCCCGAGCGCCCGCGGGATCGGCGGCGGCGCCTTAGGGCGGAGCCGCGCCCTGGTAGAACGTCGAGGCCGGCGTGCTCTTCAAGAACTCGGACGTCGCTTGCCAGATTGTTTTCGCGCCAGGCTCGGCGAAATTCAACCGCAGCGGCACCTGCCGGCGAAAAGCCGACCACGCCGCCGTGGGCGCAGCCCCGAAACTTCGCTTCGGATCCTGCCTCTTGCGAACATCCATCCACAGACTCCCCTGGATCAAGTCGAAACCCAGCAGGTCAAACGTGGTCTCCACCGCAGCCCGAGCCCGCTGCGCCTTGATGCGCGTTTGCGCTTGCAGATCCTCGACCGTTGCGACAATGGCGCTGCCGAACGGCGCTACCGGGTTCATCAAGCTCTGCACTTCCTGCTGCAGATCCACGGGCGCATAGTCGGTAAAGCTTTCGCTCGCCTCGGGCAAGACGGCCGAGGCGGTTACGCCCGTAAAGAAAGGATTCCTGAAGCGCTCGATGCGCAGCATGACCGCGATGTCCATGTTCGCGAGCGCGACCACGAAATTCTCGATTCGATTCGCCATCGGGTATGGATCCCAATTGGCGTTGGAAACGATGTAGCCATGCTGGCCGTGGCTCAAGGGGCCCCCCTTGACGAAGAAACGCTTCAACTGGGGAGTCGCGAGTTCCCAGGAGTCCTGCGGACTCAAGCCCACGTTGACGGCCGGGTTGTGATCGGATGAGTTCGCTTGAAAAACGACCGCATCCCGGAGCCCGGCCCACTCCTCCCAGGTGGATCCCTGGCGAATCGACGAAGCCCGCAGGCTCTCCGGATCTTGGATGATGCGCTTGGCATCGGTATCGAAGAGATAGCTGCCCTTGATCAGGTCGAGAACCCGCGCGGCGTGCCAGTTCAGCCATTTCTCGGGCCGGTCGTGCTGCACGACGAGGCTCAAGGGGGTGATGCTGCTGTTCATGCCGTTCAGATCGATCGCCAGGATGAGATCGGCCCATTCGAGTGCTTTTTGAGCGTCATGAACCAGGAGCGCCGCCTGGCCGGTGGCATAGGCGTTGCTGCTGGTCAGTGCGTTGTCATCGGCGCCAAAGGGTTGAATCGGCGCCAAGCCCGCGTTCTTCAACGCTTGATCGGCCCTCATGCGAACGCCCTGAAAATAGGCCTCGCCGGCGCCGACCATGGCCGCTCCGACGTTGCCCAATTGGGCCAAATCGCCCTCTCCCAAGCTGCCGCGCGACTGCACCACGGGCGTGATGCGCTTGTTGAGGAGGTCCAGCAGCATTTGCGACAACTGCGAACTCGGCGCGTTGAACACCATGTCGTTCGCCCGCACCACCATCATGGCGCGCACGATCTCTTCGCTCGCGATCTCAGGCCCGGTCCCCCACAGCGCACCGGAGCGGAATTGCTCCGCTTGCGTCTTTTCGATCAGCGCATGATTCTTCGGCGTCATCGGGTCGCCCTCGAACATGACCGTTTCACGCTGATCGCCGGCGCCGCGATTGAACCAATATACCGGAATCCCCTCGGCGGCCGCTTCGAGCAGCAATCCGAAGTTTTCGGCTTGCCGTTTGCGCGCATCGGCGCTCAGTTCGACCTTGGCTCCGAAGCGCGCCACCATGACGATCTGATCGATGGTCAGATCGTGACCGTTGAGCGTCACCACCCGGTCGCTCATCGTGGGCGTGATGGGCGTGTAATTCTCGGCAGCCCATGCAGGCAGGGCCGCGCACAACACGGCAGCGCCTGCCAGCGCTCGGGTTGGAAATTTTGCACTACGATCATTGCGACGGATCATATGAAACACCTCGGATTGAAAATTCCATTCACGGGGATTTCGCATCGGACGGAGGCTCGCTCTGCGACTGCTGCGGCTCGCGCGCCGTGTCCTTGTGATAGGGAAGCCAGGAATAGATTTCCGGCGAGGTCTGCGGGTAGGTGAGAAACTCCTCGCGAGACTCGACGACGCGTTCGGCCTTGCGGCGCGACAGCCGCCAGGTCGCAAACAGCGTAAAACCGAGCGTCAGCGCCGCGACGTAGACGAAAAATGCGCTCGGCGAAATCAGCTGCAGCGCATAGGTTCCGATGGTCGGGCCGACCGAAGAACCCAGCGCCCAGACGAACAGCAGGGTGGAGGACAGCGCCACATAGTCGGTTGCGACGGCTCGGTCGTTGGCGTGCGCGACGCCCACTGCGTAGAGACTTTCGGCGAGGCCGCCGAAAATGCCGAACAGAAGAGCGAGCAGCGCAAACGGCATGCGCTGGCCGGCCCACGCGAGCGGCGCCGCCACGGCGAGGATGCCCACCCCCAAGCCGATGAGCGCATGCAGGCGGTCGATCTTGTCCGACAAGTAGCCGATAGGCCATTGTAGGAAGAGTCCGCCGAGCGAGACGCAGGCCATCGACAGCACGATGTGCCGTTGGTCGAAGCCGATGTGCGCGCCGAACAAGGGACCCACGGTCGTGAATGCGGTCAGTATGAGTCCATTCAGGAGGCACGCCGTGACGCTCACGGGCGAGGTGCGCAGCGCCTTGAAAATCTCCAATCTCACCCGCCGCGGCAAGATCGGCGCACGCACGTCGATCGCAACCAGGGGGACGAGCGCCAGCGTCGTGGAAATGCCGGCAACGAGCAATAACTCTGGACCTCTCACGTTCAGGGTCTGGCTGAATAGCTGGCCTACCCCGAAAAATAGACCGTACACCAGCACGTAGATCGTCAGAACCCGGCCTCGCTGTTCGTTCGGCACCAGCGCATTCAGCCAACTCTCGACGATGATGGCAAGGCCCGCGGCGTTGACGCCGACCAGGAAGCGCAGCAGCGCCAATGCCGGAACGCCGTCCGCGAAGTACAGCGCGAGGATTGCAGCCGCCTTCAGGCTGGCGAAGGTGGCATATGCCCGCTCGAGGCCTACCGGCGCGATCACCTTGTGGGCGTAGAGGCATCCCGCCAGAAATCCGAGCGCTTCGGCCGTTGCGGTGAGCCCGATCACACCGTCCGCCATCCCCATCGCCGAGAATCGAAGCGGCAACAGAGTGCCCAGGAAACCCGAGCCGAACATGATCAGCGCCGTGCTGATGAGCGGCGGCGCCACGCGCCACGAAATGTCCGTCCCTGGGCGCGGGAGGGGTACGGCCTGCACGGAGTTCATGGGCGATCTTATCCTCTCGAGGCTATTTTGCCACCTTGCGCGACGCCCGTTAGGCTTGCGCGATGACAATACACAAACTCTTTCCCACGCTCGTGTACTCGAACGCCTTGCAGACACGGGGAGCGAAGGAATTCAACCGTCAGCTCTCGAGAGAATGCCTGCAGCTTCGCCACGACGATGTCGCCGGGCGGCGCTGGTCCGCAGACAATTACCCGGGCGGCTACACCTCCTATGGTTCGGTGCATTGGCTGCAGCGCATTTCACCGACCTTTAAAGCCTTGGAGCGGAAACTCGAGCGGCACGTGAATGTCTTCGCCGGCACCGTGCAGTGGGATCTTGACGGGCGCGAACTGCGAATGACGGATTGCTGGATCAACATCATGCCGAAGGGCGTGGTGCATGGCCTGCATCTGCATCCTCTGTCGACCCTGAGCGGCACCTACTACGTACGCGTCCCGCCGGGAACTCCCGGGATCAAATTCGAAGATCCTCGGCTCGATCGCTTCATGGCTGCGCCCCCGCGCAAGGCCGCGGCCCCGAGCGAGATGCGCCCGTGGGCGACGCTCCCCGCCGCAGCGGGGCGATTGCTGCTGTTTGAGAGTTGGCTGCGGCACGAAGTCGTGCCGCACCGCGTGCACGGCGAACGCATCAGCATCAGTTTCAATTACGGCTGGTTCTAGGCGCGGAGCTCAAATGAGGTAGACTCGAAGCCGATGACCACCAGACCCTCCGACGCCACCATGGCCGTGTTCCTCGACCTCGAAAACATCGCCCTGGGCGCGCGCGACGCCAAGTATCCGAGCTTTGACGTAGAGAAGGTGCTCGAACGGCTGCTGCTGAAGGGCCACATCGTCGTCAAGAAGGCCTACTGCGATTTCGATCGCTACAAGGACTTCAAGCGTGGCTTGCATGAAGCGGCGTTCGAACTCATCGAAATTCCACACGTGCGCCAATCGGGCAAGAATTCTGCGGACATTCGCATGGTCGTCGACGCGCTCGATCTGTGCTACACCAAGGGGCATGTCGACACCTTCGTCATCTTGAGCGGCGACTCCGACTTCTCGCCGCTGGTCAGCAAGTTGCGCGAAAACGCCAAGACCGTCATCGGGGTGGGTGTCAAGAACTCGACTTCGGACCTCTTCATCAACAATTGCGATGAGTTCATCTACTACGACGATCTGGTCCGCAAGCAGCCGGGCAAGTCGCGCCGGCGCGAGGGCGGCGCCGGCCGCTCGCCGGCCGCTCCGGCCGAGACCGCACCAACCGAGACTGTATCGGTCGAGAACAAGGGTCCCGATCCGAACGATGCCCTCGAACTGATCGTCGGGACGCTGGAGGCGTTGGCCGAGGAGCGCGGCGAGGGTGAACCCATTTGGGGTTCGATGGTCAAACAGGCAATCAAGCGCCGTCATCCGGGTTTCAACGAGCGCGCCTACGGGTTCAAGTCCTTCAACGACCTGTTGGCCGACGGCGAGAAACGCGGACTGCTCGCCTTGAGAGCGGATGAGAAATCGGGCGGCTATACGGTGAGGGTCGTGGATAGGGCGCCTCACTAGGAGCGGCGGCGTTGTGCATCGCGTCGCCGGGTGCGCCCTTGATTTGAGAGGCTGCGGCCGCATGTTCGAATCCAATGAACATAAACCGTAGAAAATCGTGGATGTGGGCGGAAGCCTGCGAGCTTCTCGATGAAGCCGAGCGCAAGCATCGGCGTTTTTTCGAACTTCTGAGCGTTCCCGCGACCCGCCCGGTATGGGAGCCGCCGGCCGACATTTTTGCGGACGGCGCCGAACTCCAAGTCATAGTGGCGTTGCCGGGCGCCCGCGCCGAAGAGATTGCCGTACAGATCACGCCGACCGGCTTGCAGATCGAAACCACCGTGCCGCCGCCGAGTTTGAGCCCCCACATGCACGTCGTGCGCTTGGAAATTCCCTACGGACGGATGCGCCGGCGAATCGATATACCGCCCGGGCGCTACGTTCTGGTCGAGCGCCGGCTCGATGGGGGTTGCCTGTACCTGCGGCTCACGAAGGAGGCGCAATGACCGCGGAAGACGTGCTCATCATTTTACCCGTCGGCAACACGGTGTTGTTCCCGGGGGTCGTATTGCCCATCGCAATCGCCGGCAGTGCGGCGTTGGCAGCCGCTCAAGAAGCGGTACGCACCCAGCGCCGCGTGGGCCTGTTGCTGCAGACCGACCCGAGCGTGGCCGAGCCGGGACCTGAGGCTCTGCACCGGGTCGGCACGGCCGCCAGCATCGTGCGTTTCATCACCGCACCGGACGGTTCGCACCATCTCATCGCCCAAGGCGAAGAGCGATTCACGGTGTTGGATTACGTGAGCCGCGTGCCCTTCCTGGTGGCGCGAATAGAGACGCATAAGGAGCCCACGGTGCTCGATCAGGAGACCGAAGCCCGGGGGCTCAATTTGCGTGAGAAGGCGTTGGAGGCCGTGCAGCTGTTGCCGCAAGCGCCCGGAGAGCTCGTCAACGCCATTCGCAGCATCGAGTCGATCGCCACTCTCGCCGACATGGTGGCGAGCTTCATGGACTTGAAGAGCGCGGACAAGCAGGACATCCTCGCCACCTTCGATCTGAAGGCGCGGCTCGATCGCGTGCTGACCCTGCTCAACCGGCGCATCGAAGTGCTGAAGGTCTCGCGGGAAATCGATGAGCGGACGCGCGAGGCATTCGACGAGCGGCAAAAGGAAGCCGTTTTGCGCGAGCGCCTGAAGCAAATCCAGAAGGAGTTGGGTGAAACCGACTCGTCTTCCGCCGAGCTGGAAGAGTTGAAGCAGGCCATCAAGGATGCCGGCATGCCTGCCGAGGTCGAGGAGCAAGCCCAGCGAGAGCTCAAGCGTCTGGAGCGCATGCCGGACTCGGCCGCCGAATACTCCATGACCCGCAGCTACCTCGACTGGCTGCTTGCCATGCCTTGGTCGAAGGTCGATCCCGAGACTGTCGACATCGAACAAGCTCGCTCGATACTCGATGCGGATCACTATGGACTCGAGAAGGTCAAGCGCCGCATCTTGGAATTCCTGGCCGTTCGAAAACTGAATCCCGAGGGCCGCAGTCCCATCCTCTGTTTCGTCGGTCCTCCGGGCGTCGGCAAGACCTCGCTCGGCCAGAGCATCGCCAAAGCGATCGGCCTCAAATTTGGGCGCGTGAGCTTGGGCGGCGTACACGATGAGGCGGAAATTCGCGGTCATCGGCGCACCTATATCGGTTCGCTGCCGGGCAACATCGTGCAAGCCGTACGCAAGGCCGGCCGCCGCAACCCGGTGCTCATGCTCGATGAAGTCGACAAGCTGTCGGCCAGCCATCAGGGCGATCCGTTTTCCGCGTTGCTCGAAGTGCTCGACCCGGAACAGAACAACACGTTCCGGGACAACTACCTCGCGGTGCCTTTCGATCTGTCCAAGGTGCTGTTCATAGGTACCGCCAACGTGCTGGACTCGATACCGCCGCCGCTGCGCGACCGGATGGAAATCATCGAGCTCACGGGCTACACCGAAGAGGAAAAGCTGCAGATCGCCCAGCGTTACCTGCTCGCGCGCCAACTGCAGGCGAATGGTCTAGGAGGCGAACAGGTGCGAATCTCCGAGGACGCCTTGCGTCGCCTCATCGGCGAATATACCCGCGAAGCGGGCGTGCGCAGCCTCGAGCGCCAGATCGGCGCACTGCTGCGCAACGCCGCCGTGACCATCGCCTCCGGCGCAGAGAAAAACGTCTCGATCGGCGCGGACGACGTATCTCGCATCTTGGGTCCGCCGCGTTTTGAGAGCGAACTGGCGCTGCGCACCAGCATTCCCGGTGTAGCGACGGGTCTGGCGTGGACACCGGCGGGCGGTGACATTCTCTTCATCGAATCGAGCCGAGTGCGCGGCAGCGGCAAACTCATTCTGACGGGACAGCTCGGCGAGGTGATGAAGGAAAGCGCCCAGGCGGCCGTCACGTGGGTGAAATCGCAGGCGGATCGCTTGAGGATAGATCCTTTCGCCTTGGACAACAGCGATTTGCACATTCATGTGCCGGCCGGCGCCATCCCGAAGGATGGTCCGAGTGCCGGGGTCGCGATCGCGACCTCATTGACATCGCTCCTCACGCAGCGAACCGTCCGTGCGGACGTCGCCATGACCGGCGAGATCAGCCTGCGCGGCGTGGTGATGCCGGTGGGCGGCATCAAGGAAAAATGCGTGGCCGCGGCGCGGGCGGGAGTTCGCACGGTGATCCTGCCGTCGCGCAATCGGCGCGATCTCGAGGATATTCCGGAGAGTGTGCGCGCGAAACTCGAGTTTGTCTGGGCGGAGAAGATCGAAGACGTCCTCGCCCGAGCGCTGGACGACACGCCTCAGCAACGCGCGGCTGCATAGGAGCCGCGCGGAGTACTCAGACAGGCTCCTCGCGGGGCTGCGCAGCGGTCAATCGCTCGATGCGCTCGAGGGCCGGCGGATGGGAATCGAAGAACGCCGAATGGATGCGATCGGGTGTGAGCGTGGATGCATTGTCGCGAAACAGCTTGACCAGGGCAGCGGCCAGGTGGCCCGCATCGGCGTATTCGGCCGCAAAATCGTCGGCCTCCCGTTCGTGCCGGCGCGACCACCAGGACATGACCGGCGTCGCGAAAAACATGAATACCGGCACCGTCAGGAAGAAGAGCACCAGCGCCATCGCGGCGGACGGCACCGGCACGCCCAGGGCGCTGTAAAAGCCGGGCTGCCGGGCGAGCCAGGCGAGCAGCGCCAAGCCGCCGCAGGTCACCACCAGCGACGCCACCAGCCGATGACGCACATGATGCAGCCGAAAATGGCCGAGTTCATGCGCCAGGACAGCCTCGATTTCCGCCGCATCGATCCGCGACAGCAAGGTGTCGAAGAACACGATGCGCTTGTTGCGCCCGATGCCCGTGAAATATGCGTTGCCGTGTGCCGAGCGCAGCGACCCGTCCATGACGAACACCCCTCCTCCCGCCGCGAAACCGCACCGTTCGAGCAGCGTCTCGACGCGCTTTTTGAGCGCTTCATCGGTCAGCGGCGAGAATCGATTGAACAACGGCGCGATGAACTTGGGCGCCGCCCAGGTCAATCCGACCGTCCAGGTCATCCAGATCAGCCAGACCCACACCCACCACCACTCCCCGGCATGGTCCATGAGGGCGAGCGTCGCCAGGAGCAGCGGGCCGCCAAGCACCGCGGCCAGCAGCCACTGCTTTGCCAAATCCTGCACGTAGAGCCGCGGCGAAACTCGATTGAAACCGAATCGAGCTTCGATCCTGAATGTCCGCCACAAAGAGAAAGGCTGTCCGACGATCTGCAGCAGCAGCAGCAGGGTGGCTACCACGCATACACCGCGCCACGGCTCCGCGAGCCCCGTATGACGCCAGAGGGCGTCGACCGCGGCGAGGCCTCCGCCCAAGGTAAGAGCGAGCTTGACGAGCGCCTCGACGACCGTCGCCCATCGGCCCAGGCGAACTCGCGTGGCGGTGTAGTCAGCCGCCCTCTGCTGATCCGCCAACGAGACTTGTCCGCGAAAGAGCTTGGGAACGTCGTCGCGATGCGCTTGCACCGCAGCGATCTGCCGCGATCCCAGCCACAGGCGCGCCAGCGTCTCCGCCGCGAGGCCGCCGAGGAACACCCATGTCAACCACTGCATCGAGTCAGATTCCATCTCGCTAGGGAAACAGTGTGGACGAATTGCGCGGGCTGCGAAATACCAGCGGCTTTTCCTCAGCCGCCGGGCGGGGCGAGGCAGGTTCGGGGCGATCCGCTCGAGCAACGGCCTCCGTCACGAGGTGATGATGCGGCGAGAGATCACAAACCGGGTCTGCGTTCGCGGCGTCGCCCGTCAGAAGGTACGCCTGACAGCGGCATCCGCCAAAGTCGCGCGTCTTTTCCGGACAGCTCCGACAGGGTTCCTTCATCCACTCATCGCCCCGGAAGTGATTGAAGCTCGCCGAGTCGTACCAGATTTCCCGGATGCTCGCGCCGCGCACATTGGGGAATTGGAGCCCGGGCAACATGCGCGCGGCATGGCAGGGCAGCGCCGTCCCGTCCGGCGCGATCGTCAGGAAGATCGAACCCAGCCCGTTCATGCAGGCTTTTGGGCGGCGTTCGAAATAATCGGGCACGACGAAATAAATTTGCATTTGGCGGCCCACGCGCTCCCGGAAGCGCTGCATCGTCTGCTCTGCCCGCCGCACTTGGTGTAGGCTCGGCAATAGCTGTTCGCGGTTGTGCCACGCCCAACCGTAGTACTGAGTGTTCGCCAATTCCACGTAGTCGGCACCCAGCTTGAGCGCCATCTCGAGGATTTCCTCGACATGATCGATGTTGAGCCGATGCAGCACCACATTGAGCACCATGGGATAGTCATACTGCTTGATCAGTGCGGCGACTTTGGATTTCAGATCGAAAGTGCGCGTGCTGCTGAGGAAATCGTTCATCTTCTGCGTGCTATCCTGAAAGGACAGCTGTATGTGATCCAGCCCGCCTTGCTTGAGCGCCTTGAGGCGGGCTTCGGTCAGGCCGACGCCGGAGGTGATGAGGTTCGTATAGAAGCCGAGCCGGTGCGCTTCGGCCACGATCGGCTCCAGGTCATCGCGGGCCAGGGGTTCGCCGCCCGACAATCCCAATTGCACGGCACCGAGCGCCCGCGCTTCGCGCAGCACGCGCAGCCACTCGTCCGTATCGAGTTCCGCCGTGGTTCGTGCGAAGTCCGTGGGGTTGTAACAGAACGCGCAGTGCAGGGGACAGCGGTAAGTCAGCTCCAGCAGCAACCACAACGGCGGCCCCGGCCGCGGCGCGGATCCTGCCTGAACGTTCACGGGATTCTCAGCCATTTCTTTTCCAAGGCCATGGTGACGAAGCGCATCACGTCGTCGGTCAGGTTGGAAGCCGCGAATACTCGTTCAAGATCCGCCGTGATGTCGGCAATCGTCGTCGCACCGTCACAGCGTTTCAGGATTTCGCCCGCGCTCCCATTGAGCTTGATCATCCCTTCGGGATAGAGCAGCACATGAGCATTTTGGGCGGCCTCCCATTGCAGCCGGAATCCGCGCCCGACCTGAGGCCGGGACGTGGCGTCGATGAGGGGCGCATTCATGACGGCTCCATGTAACGCAGCGCCATGGCATCGCTCATTTGCCAGAGCACATCGAGCTTGAATTTGAGAATATCGAGCGCGCGCTCCTGCAGGAGGCGTGTGTCGAAGCGGTCCAGCGTCTGCGCGAGGCTGAACTCGACATCGCGCCGCGCCAAACTCACCCGGCTTTGAAAGTATTGCAGTCCCGCCCGATCGATCCACGGATAATGCTCCGGCCAATTGGCGAGGCGCTGCTTGTGAATCTCCGGTGCGAAGAGTTCGGTCAGCGACGAGCAAACCGCCTCGGGCCACGGCGCGCGGCGCGCGAAATTGACGTAGGCGTCCACCGCAAAGCGAACTCCCGGTAAGACTTCCGTCAGGCTCTCCACCGTCTCGCGCTCGAGCCCGACCGCCTGCGCCAAGCGCAGCCAGGACTCAATTCCGCCGGGATCGTCGCCGTAGCCATCGTGATCGAGAATGCGCTGCACCCACGAGCGGCGCACCGCGCGATCGGGGCAATTGGCGAGAATGGCGGCATCCTTGATCGGAATGTTGATCTGATAATAGAAGCGATTCGCGACCCAACCGCGGATTTGCGCCGGCGTCGCCGCGCCCGAATTCAACAGCACGTTGAAGCGATGATGAATGTGGTAGGCACGGCCTTGGTCTCGCAGCCGCGCCTCGAACTCCTCTCGACTCCAGGCGGCCGTGCTCACAGTACGATTTCCATCCCATCCCACGCCACCTCGACCCCGCGGCGCGCAAGCTCGGCCGACTCCGCGGAAGCCTCGTTGAGAATGGGGTTGGTGTTGTTGATGTGAATCAGGACCCTGCGCGTGGCGGACGGCAGGCGATCCAGCCACTCGAGCATTCCGCCCGCGCCGCTTTGCGGAAGATGCCCGATGTCGCGCGCGCGTTTGGCCGAGATCCCCAGTCGAATCATTTCATCATCAGTCCAAAATGTCCCGTCCACGAGCACGCAGGCGGCCGCTTGCATGGCGTTCCACAGACGCTCGTCGATGGCGCTCAACCCCGGAGCATAAACCGCGGTTTTGCCGCTGGCTGCATCCTCGATCACCAATGCCAGGTTGTCGCCGGCGACAGGCGAATCGCGGTTGGGGGAATAAGGGGCGGGCTTGCTGGCGACCGGCAACGCTCGCCACCGCACTCCGGGCAGGGAGTCCACGGTGAACCCGGCCTCGTCCAGGCCGATGCGCCGCCGCTCCACACCGCAAAAATACCCGAGCACGCCTAACACCGGATTGCCGCGGGTCAGGTCTGTATAGGTGCTGTCGGTGCACCAGATGGGCCATGGACGCACCGATTCGCGCAACATATAGAGCCCGGTGGTGTGGTCGACCTGTCCGTCGACGAGAATGATGGCGGCGATGGCGCTATCGCGGATCGCGCGGCCCGGCTGCAGATCTGGATTCGCCCGCAATTGCGCCAAGACATCCGGCGATGCGTTCACCAGCACCCAAGAAGCCTCGGTTGCGACGACAATCGAAGATTGGGTGCGAGCACGCGTCTGCAACGTACCCGAGCGATAACCCTTGCAGTTTGGGCAGTTGCAATTCCATTGGGGAAAGCCGCCCCCGGCGGCCGACCCCAGCACCCGGATTTTCACGAAAGAGTAGGCGCCGCCCGCGGACGCGGGCGCACACCCTCGCTATTCAGCGATTCGACACATACATCGTAATTTCCATACCGAACCGCAATTCAACGGCTTGCGGGGTTTCCCATTTCATGTCAAGGCTCCTATATGAGGTACGGTTCCATCCTCCTCCCCGGGACTACTCGCCGAATCAGCGCCATCATGAAACTGGGCTCATGATTTTCATGAGCTGGTGTCCTGTCTGAGTGTTCCGCGTGGGCCGGCCGGGAGGGCCGCCGCCCCCTGGCACCGGGCGCTCGCGGCCCTGGTACCATGGGCCGAATGAGACTGCGGACCCGCTTGAATCTCGTGGTTGCGGCCTTGAGCGCCGCGTTCGTGATCGTCTTGATTGCGGCCGAGGTAGAGAGCATGCGGACCTCGGTACGCGAGGAAATCGAGGCAGCCAACCGGGTGGCCTCCCAACTCCTCGGCCGCCTTGCCGAGGTGTATTCGCGCGTCGGGGGACCGGACCTGGTACTGCAGTTCCTGCAGCAACTCGGGCGGGTTCGTGCCAACGAGGTATCTCTGCAGACGGCGACCGGCCAGGTCCTGTACCGCTCGCCGCCTGCGACCTACAAGGCCGGCCGCGAGGCGCCTGTGTGGTTCGCGCATCTTTTGGCGCCGCAACCGGTGAACTACACGTTTCCGCTGCGCGGCGGCGTATTGCTGGTGGTGCAGGCGCAGCCCTCGCGCGCCGTGCTCGACGCGTGGGATGAGGTTACCCGGCTGTCCGCGATTGCAGCGGCCATGTTCGTCATCGTTAACGTCCTGGCGTTCTGGTCGGTGAAGCGGGCACTCCAACCCGTTCCGGTCATCGCGGACGGCCTTGAACGCATTCAGCAAGGGGATCTGGCATTCCGGCTGCCGCCGCTTGCGGGCACCGAAGCCCACACGATCGGCACGGCCTTCAACCGCATGGCGCAAGCGGTGCAAGACAAGGTCCTGGCCGAGCGTAAAGCGCATGACGCCGAGGCGCGTCTCGAGGAGCGGCGCGAAATGGCCTCGCTTGCCGACCAACGGGTCGAGGAGGAGCGCCGCTTGATCGCACACGAGCTGCACGACGAGTTCGGCCAGTCGGTCACCGCGATTCGCAGCCTCGCACTCGCCATCGCCACCCAAGCCGGCAGCCACGATCCGGCGACCGGCGAGGTTGCGCGATTGATTTCAGAGGAGGCGGCGCGGCTGTACGATGCCATGCACGGCCTGATCCCGAGGCTCACTCCGCTGTCGCTCGACACCCTGGGACTTGCCGCGACTCTCGAGAGCTTGGTCCGCGACTGGCAACGGCGGCATCCGGCGGTGGCTCTTACCCTGAGCCTCGAACTTCCCATCGAGCTCGGTCCGAGCGTCACTCTGGCGATCTACAGAGTCGTACAGGAGGGACTGATCAACGCTCTGCGCCATGCTCAGGCGTCGCAGGTGGACATCGCGGTGAGATGCGATGAGCGGCGCATCGTCGCGACGGTAACCGATGACGGGGTCGGCCTGGCGGCCGAATGGGCGCGGCCCGGGCACTTTGGCTTGCGTGGTCTGGCAGAGCGCGTGCAGCAGCTGGGCGGTGTGTTCAGCATCGGCAATCGGGACGGCCGCGGCGTCCGCCTGACCGCCGACGTACCTTTGGGTGCGCAGACGTGATTCGTGTTCTCTTGGTCGACGATCATGCCGTGGTACGCACGGGATTTCGGCTGTTGCTGCAGTCGATGCCGGAGATGTCGGTGGTCGCCGAGGCTGACTCCGGCGAAACCGCGTGCCAGCTCTTTCTCGAGCAGAACCCCGACGTCGTGGTGATGGATCTTGCCATGCCGGGCATGGGCGGCCTCGAGGCGCTGCGCCGGATTCGCGCCCGCGAGCCGCAGGCGAAGGTGTTGACCCTATCGGCGCACGATGACCCGTTGCACGCGCGCCGCGCCTTGCAAGAAGGCGCGTTGGGTTTCTTGTCCAAGCGCAGCGCGCCCGAAGCATTGCTCGAGGCGGTCACGGCGGTTGCCGCGGGCCGCCGCTATCTCGATCCCGCGCTCGCCCAGAGGCTGGCGCTCGCGGAGTTCGACGGCGGGACCAAGTCGCCCGTCGAACGGCTGTCGGAGAGAGAGTTCGAGGTGTTCGTCCGCCTGGCCGGCGGCGCGACCGTGCAGCGCATCGCGTCGGATCTGAAACTTTCCGCATCGACCATCGGCACACATCTATACAATATCAAGCAGAAGCTGGGCGTCGTGAACCAGTCCGAGCTGACGCTGATTGCAATTCGCCACGGTCTCATCAACGCTTGAATCGCCAAGCATATTCATCGGATCGATATGACAAAAGACAATGTGCGGATACTTCCGCTGAGCGAACACCAGCATGCGGCGTGGCTGCCGCTGTGGCGCGGCTACCAGGCCTTCTACAAAACCGACATCGCTCCCGAGGTGTCGGCGGTGACATGGTCCCGATTGCTCGATCCGAGGGAACCGATGGGAGCGGCGCTCGCCTGGGACGGTGAGGCGGCGGTCGGGCTGGTCCATCACATTCGCCACCGTTCCTGCTGGACCATCGGCGACTATGTGTACTTGCAGGATCTCTTTGTGAGTCCGCAGGCTCGGGGCCGCGGAATCGGCCGAAAACTCATCGAATACGTGTATGAACTGGCCCGCGCTGAAGGATGCGCGCGGGTTCATTGGCTGACGCACGAAACGAATACCGACGCCATGTTGCTGTATGACCGAATCGCGGAGCGTTCCGGTTTCGTGCAGTATCGTCGGGCCATCAAATGAACGCGCCGCTAGGGCGGCGGGTCAGGTGCCGTCGTCCTTGTCCTGCCGCGGCCACCAGCGTTCCAGCATCGCCGCCGCCCACTCCTTGCCGCCGAGCCCGAACGCAAGCGCCAATGCGAGTACGAGTCCGCCCAGGATGATGAGAAAGGTCCTTTGCACGAGATCGCCGCCGATCTCGACCTGGCTGAGGGCGACCATCACGACGAATATCACGATGAGATATTGCGCGATCCGGCCCAGGAGGTCGGCATCGGGAATTTGCGCATCCACGCAATAGGTGTGCACGGCGCCGCCGACGAAGCGGGCGCAATAGGATCCGAAGATGACCACCAGCATCGACACCAGCAGCTTTGGCGTAAACAGCACCAACCGCCCCAGCAGATCGGTAATGTACGTGAGACCGAGGCCATTGAAGGCGATCATCAGAGTGGCGAGAATGACCAACCAAAACGCCACCAGCCCGAACAAGGTGGTCGTATCGCCGCGCATCCCCGCCTGACGCAGAAAGTTGTCGGTGCCGGCGCGTTCCGTGAGAACCGTAAAATTGAAGGCACGCAAACCTCGTTCAACGGCGAACCTTGCTGCCTTCGCGAGCAGCCATCCGATCGCAACCACGACCAGCGCCAGCAGAAGCCGCGGCAGGAATGCGGCGACCTGGTGCAGGAACTCCCGTGCAGTCTCAAGCAAGATATCAATGCTTTGCATGCCCGCCTCCCGGATCGAAAGCCTGCGTCCGATGGTGAATCATTTACTCGACGCTCCAGTCTAAGATGCCTTGCAACGGAATGCCGACCCAGGTAGGACGATTGCCGAGCTCGTAAGCCAATTCGTAGAGGGCCTTCTCCAGTTCGAACAGGCCCAACAGCCCGTTGCCCGCTCGCAGCGCCTCGGATCCATATATCCTCGTGTCGCCTCGCACCGCCGCGTCGTACGCCGAAAGAAAGGCGGCGCGGGCTTCGAGCTCCCACGCGCGCGCGAGCGGGGCGAGCTTGACCGCTTCGGCTTCGAGGTGAGCGACCTTGCGCAAGGCGCTATGCTGCACGTAGCTGAACGAGCGCAGCATCCCGGCCACATCGCGCAACGGCGAATGCTTGGCACGCCGCTGCTCGAGGGTGTGCCCGGGTTCGCCTTCGAAATCGATGATGACGAAATCGTTGCGCGTCACCAACACCTGGCCGAGATGAT
The DNA here is from genome assembly GCA_035569355.1 of Steroidobacteraceae bacterium. Lineage (GTDB taxonomy): Bacteria > Pseudomonadota > Gammaproteobacteria > Steroidobacterales > Steroidobacteraceae > Bog-1198. The sequence continues at coordinate 5,973 of DATMNF010000039.1, read as the reverse complement.
AATCCCCGTGTATCCGGGTCTTCAGGCCCTGAGGCGCCTGGGTCGAGAGGGCTTCGATTCGGGTCAGCACGCGATCGCGTTGCGCGAGCACGGCGGCGGCTCGCTCGCGATCCGCCATCGGGATTTGCTCCAGATTCGCCGCCAGCGTGGCTAGAGCGTCGCGTGCTTCATCGAGCGCCCGCTGGCGGTAGGCATCGATGTCGGCGCGCGTCAGGGGCTGAGGAGAGAACGCAGCATCGCGTACAGGCCGAGCCAAGGCCTTGTGCAGCTCGGCGGTGCGCACGGCCAATACCCGAACCGAGGTCAAATAAGCCTCGTGCGCATTGGCGGGGACCTCATCGCCGGCCGGCGCCGTTCGATACTGCTCCAGATGTCGCTGCAGGTACTCGAGCGAGTAGGTCCAGCCGTCGCCTTGATTCGCGACATACCCCTGCAACATCGCCAACAGCTGGGTCGTGCCGTCGTTGGCGACGTATTCAAGCGCACCGGCCAGCGGCGCGCAGTTCGGATAGTGCGCGACTTCGGTCAGATATATGCCCATCTCGAGTTCCGGATTGGTGCCCGTGCGCAGCCGGCGGTAACCCTTGAGCATCAGCTGCTCGCCGATGACGACGACGGTATTGGAGCTCGAGCCGCGCGGCCTCGCCGCAGGCAACGCGCCGAAATTCTTTCCCGCCAATCGATCGAACGCGTCCGTGGGCCGGAACTGCATTCTGCCCTGGGTCATGGCAATTTCCTTCCGCGACGCCATCGCCGCGACGACCGAGCGGCAGAACATCTCGTCCGCAAAGGCGTCGCCCATCACACCGACGTTCGCCTGCTGGCGTACTTTGGCGACCGCCGCAGTCGACAAGTTGCGCACGCGTTCCTCGTCGCGCTCCTCCCAGGCCAACGCCAGCGGCATGAAGTACCCGGTGTGCTCGCCGCCGCCCTCCAGATCGAGCAGTGCCACCAACCAAGTGAGTTTGCCTTCCTGCCACAGCACGTGGTCGGCGATGCGAACGCGGTCCACTGCGGTGCCCTTCCCCGCGTACCATCGCTGCGTCTCGATATAACGCGGCAAGGTGTCCGTTTCGAATTGCAACCGGGTCTTCTCGGCTATGCCGATGCGCCACGGAACCACCCGGTCGCGAAACAGGCTGGTCCATCCATCGAACAACACCAGTACCGGGCGCTCCTCGATCGAGACGATTTGCTCGTGCCAGGAGGGAACCTCGGCGTCCGTGGCCAGCCTGAACCAGTAGAAGCCGTAGCCCGCGATCGTCAGCAAGTAGGGCAGCTCGCCGATCGGCGGAAAGGTCGTTCGGCCCAGCATTTCCACGGGGACGCGGCCTTTGAAAGCGGATAGATTGAGCTCGACCGGTTGCGCCGAGCGCGCCAGGTTGGCGACGCACAAGATGGTGTCGTCGCCGCACTCGCGCAGGTAGGCGAGGATCTTGCGATTGCCCGGTCTCAAGAATCGGCGCGAACCGCGCCCGAGGGCGCGACTCGTCTTGCGCACGGCAAGCATGCGCTTGGTCCAACTCAGCAGCGAACTGGGATCTCGCGATTGAGCTTCCACGTTGGTGGACTGATAGCCGTACACCGCGTCCATGATCGGCGGAAGATACAGCCGCTGCGGGTCGGCGCGGGAGAAGCCTGCATTGCGGTCCGGACTCCATTGCATCGGAGTGCGCACGCCATTGCGGTCGCCGATGAAAAAATTGTCGCCCATACCGATTTCGTCGCCGTAATACAGGATGGGCGAGCCCGGCATCGACAGCAACAGGCTGTTCATCAGCTTGATGCGGTCCAGATCGTTCTCCATCAGGGGGGCCAAACGGCGGCGGATGCCCAGATTGATGCGCGCCTGCAGATCCGACGCATAGGTGGAGTACATGTAGTCGCGTTCCTTGCTCGTCACCATCTCCAGCGTCAACTCGTCATGGTTGCGCAGGAAGATCGCCCACTGGCAACTGTCGGGAATATCCGGCGTCTGCTGCATGATTTCGATGATGGGATAGCGGTCCGCCCGGGCGATGGCCATGTAAATGCGCGGCATCAGCGGAAAGTGATACGCCATGTGGCACTCATCGCCGTCGCCGAAATATTCGCGCACGTCCTCCGGCCACTGATTGGCTTCCGCCAGCAGGAAGCGGTTCGCGTAGCGCGCATCGATCGCGGCGCGCAGTTGCTTGATCACCGCGTGGGTTTCGGGAAGATTTTCATTATTCGTGCCTTCGCGCTCGACCAGATAGGGAATTGCATCGAGCCTGAAGCCGTCCACGCCCATATCGAGCCAGAAGCGCATGATTTGCAGCACCGCCTCCAGAACCTTCGGGTTGTCGAAATTCAGATCGGGCTGGTGGCTGAAGAAGCGGTGCCAGTAATACGCCTTCGCCACCGGATCCCACGTCCAGTTCGAAGTCTCGGTGTCGGTGAAAATGATGCGCGTTCCGAGGTACTTCTGGTCCGTGTCGCTCCATACATAAAAATCGCGCTGCGGGGAGCCTTGGGGGGCTGCGCGCGCCGCCTGGAACCATGGATGCTGATCCGACGTGTGGTTGATGATGAGTTCCGTGATTACTTTCAATCCAAGCCGATGGGCCTCGTGCAGCATGACTCGAAAATCCTCGAGCGTGCCGAACTGCGGATGGACATTCTGATAATCGGAGATGTCGTACCCGTCGTCCTTGAGCGGCGAGGGGTAAAAAGGCATCAACCAGATCGTATTGACCCCGAGATCCCTGATGTATTCGAGCTTCGAGGTCAGACCCTTGAAGTCGCCGATGCCGTCGTCGTTCGAATCGAAGAACGACTTCACGTTGAGCTGGTAGATGACGGCATCTTTGTACCAAAGAGCGTCGTCCGTAGCGAGGCCGGACGCTACGGCGCCGGACGCCGCGGCGCCGGACGCTGCCGCGGACTCGGGAGCAAGGGATTTCGCGTCGTTCATCGAGAGCCGCTTTAAAGGTAGTAGTCGAAATCCTGCTCGCGACGCATTCGCCGCCGCAGTCTGAACACGTGCGCCGGTGCGCTCCGCGGATCGAGCATGATGTAGTTGCGCCGACCCCGCCAAATGTAGCGCTGATCGCTCAACAGGTCATGCACCTGGTACGGTTGCTCCGGATCGAGCTGCAGCGCGTCGACGTCAAGCTCCACCCACCCGGATTGCGGCTGATGCGGATCGAGGTTCACCACGGTGAGGACGACATTGCCGGACTTGGAGTCGATCTTAAGGTAGGCGATCAGCTGATCATTGTCGATTTGGCAGAAGTGCAGCCCACGATCGGATTGCAGTGCCGCATTTTCCCGGCGGATGCGATTCACGCGGGCGATCAACGACCACAAGCTCTCGGAACTCTCGACCGACCAGTGGTGCAATTGATACTTTTCGGAGTCGCGGTACTCTTCACTGCCGGGCTCGCGCGGCGCGCTGACCAGCAGCTCGTAGGTCGGACCGTAAATACCGTAATTGGCCGCGAGCGTCGCGGCGAGTATGAGCCGCGCAGCGAATACCGGACGCAACCCCGACTGCAGCGTCTCGTGCAGGATGTCGGGCGTGTTCGGCCACACGTTGGGACGGTAGTATTCGCGGCCCGGGCCGAGCGCGAGGTCGGCAAAATAGTCGGTGAGTTCCTGCTTGGTATTGCGCCACGTGAAGTAGGTGTAGGACTGCGAGAAGCCCAATTTGGCCAAGCGGTGCATGAGCTTGGGCCGAGTAAACGCTTCCGCCAGGAAAATCACCTCGGGCTGCTCGCGCTTGATTGCATCGATGATCCATTCCCAAAAGGCGAAGGCCTTGGTATGCGGATTGTCGACCCGGAAAATCCGGACACCCTGCGCAATCCAGAAGTCGACGATGCTTTTCAGTTCTTCCCACAGCGCGCGCCAATCCTCGGTCTCAAAATCGAGGGGGTAGATATCCTGATATTTTTTTGGCGGATTCTCCGCGTACTGCACACTGCCGTCGGGACGGTGCTTGAACCACTGTGCATGGGCTTTGACGTAGGGGTGGTCCGGAGCACACTGGAATGCAATGTCGAGTGCGATCTCGATGCCGCGCTCGCGCGCGCTCGCCAGCAAACGGCGAAACTCCTCGAGGGTGCCAAGCTGGGGCAAGATGTCCTTGTGCCCGCCCTCGGCGGCCCCGATTGCCCATGGACTGCCGACATCCTCGGGTCTTGCGGTCAACGCGTTATTGGCGCCCTTGCGGTTGATGCGACCGATGGGATGGATGGGAGGAAAGTACAGCACGTCGAAGCCCATGTCGGCCAAGTAAGTCAGCCGCGCTTCGACGTCGCGAAAGGTGCCATGATGACCCGGCTCTGTGCCGGCCGAACGGGGGAACATCTCGTACCAGGTGCTGAACGCCGCGCGCTTGCGGTCCGCCACCAGTTCCAGCGACTGCATCGCGGCGAGGCTCCGGTCCGCATAACGGGCAACAATGGCCGCACGTGCGGCATCGAGTGCCATCGCCTTCAGTGCGGCGGGGTCGGCGGTGGGATCCTTTGCCAGGTCGCGCAATTGCACCGCCCATTCGGCGAGTATCGCGCCGTCGCTGTCATCGGCGCGAAAAGCGGCCTCGTCGATGAGAGCACTCCCGATTTGCAAGGCGGTGCGAATATCGGACCGCTCTTCGCGCCGCTCGAGCTCTCCCCGCCACGATTCGAAACGATCCACCCATGCAATGACCGTGTATCGATAGCGCCCGGCGCGGGGAGGCGTGAACTCGGCGAGCCAGACATCGTTCGCCTGCGGCTTCATTTCGACTTCGTATTTCTCGCTCGTGCCGACCAAGTGCCAGCTGAGCACCACGCGCAGTCGATCATGACCATCGGTGAAGCAATTTGCTTCGATCTCGACGGGTTCGCCCGCAATGCGCTTGACCGGAAAGCGGCCGCACTCGATTGCCGGCAAGACCGCATCGATCACTGCCCGCACCCTGCCCTCGGTGATGCCGCGGGCGGCCGCGTCGCCCGCAGCAGTCGCCGGCATTTCCGCGGCGGCGACCTTGCGTCTCGCCTTAGCCATGGGATCCGAACCGCAGCACTATCGTTGCGAGCGGCGGTAGGTTGAGATTGAGCGACTCGACACGTCCCTGTGTGGTGATGGGTACCGATTCGACCTGGCCCAAGTTGCCCCACCCGGAACCGCCGTATTCCCGGGCATCGGTATTCAAGATCTCGTGCCAAACCCCGCGACGCGGTACACCCACCAGGAAGTTACTGCGCGGCACCGGCGTAAAGTTGCAGACCACGACCACTGGGGCAGCATTCCCCGGCGCCTTGCGCAGGAATGCGATGACGCTCATTTCGGCGTTGCCGATGTCCAGCCACTCGAAGCCATCGGGGGAAAAATCGACCTTATGAAAGGCCGGTTCGCTGCGGTAGATGTGGTTCAAATCGCGCACCAACCGCTTTACGCCGGCATGCTCGGGCAATTCGGAAACCCACCACTCGAGTTCACCCTCGTGCGTCCACTCGCGACGCTGCCCAAATTCGCCGCCCATGAACAGCAGCTTCTTGCCCGGATGCGCCCACATATAGCCGTAGAGAGCGCGTAAGTTGGCGAATCTCTGCCAATCGTCCCCACCCGACATTTTTCCGATCAGCGATCCTTTACCATACACCACCTCGTCATGCGACAGCGGCAGCACGAAGTTTTCGTTGAAGGCATAGATCAGGGAAAACGTGAGCTGCCCATGATGGTATCTGCGATTGATCGGGTCCAGCTTCATGTATTCGAGCGTGTCATGCATCCAGCCCATGTTCCATTTCAGGCCGAAACCAAGGCCGCCCATCTCCGGGGGGCGCGAGACCATGGGCCACGCCGTGGACTCCTCGGCGATCATCGCCACGTCCGGATGGTCGCGATAAACCGCCCGGTTCAGCGTACGCAGAAAGTCGATGGCCTCGAGGTTCTCCCGGCCGCCGAAGCGGTTTGGAATCCATTCGCCCTCTTTTCGGGCATAGTCGAGGTATAGCATGGAGG
>DATMNF010000038.1:0-3173 GCA_035569355.1 Steroidobacteraceae bacterium | reverse complement strand
GCTCGTCCCGAACCTCCTGGTGGTACATCCGTCGGTGGAGGCAAAGACGGTCGAGGACGTGATCGCAATTGCGAAGGCCGCGCCGGGCGGTCTCGATTGGGCGTCATCCGGCAACGGCACCGTGCAGCACCTTTCGCTCGAACTGTTTCGCCTGCGCACGGGCGTGAAGCTCAATCACATTCCCTATCGCGGCGGCGGCCCTGCGCTCAATGATCTGATCGGGGGACAGGTGAAATTCTTTTTCTCCAACGGTGCGGCGTCGATAGGACACATCCAGAGCGGCGCGTTGCGAGCCATCGCGCATACCGGGCGGGGACGGCTGCGCACTCTGCCGGACATTCCAGCCGTCGCGGAGACGCTGCCGGGGTTCGAGGCCTACGAATGGAACGGCGTCTTCGTACCTGCCGGAACCCCTGCCCCGATCGTCGCCAAGCTCAATGCGGGCTTGAACGCGGTATTGCGGCAGCAGGAGGTGATCGATCGACTCAACGCCCTTAACGTCGAGTTCCGCGAGAACACGCCGGAGGAGTTTCGCGCCTTCGTCAAGGCGGAGATGCAGAAGTGGGAACGCGTGGTGCGCGAGGCCAATATCACCCTTGGCTGAGCGTTCGGCTAAGCTAACCGGTCCGGTCAGGCCGCCGCCTTTGCCAAGCCTCGTTGCAGTGACGCGATCACTTCGTCGATGGTCTGAACGTCTCCAAAGATGGAATAAAAGGTGCGCAGAGTGGCGTTGTGCTCCTCATCCGTATAGGTGGCGAGCACGTCATGCACCATGATCACCTTGAAATTGAGCATCATGGCGTCGCGCGCCGAGCTCTCGCAACAAACGTTGGTCGCGGTCCCGCCGATGAGCACCGTATCGATCCCGCGCTGGCGCAGATGCGATTCGATCTCGGACGAGCCCGGCAGGAACGCGCTGAAGCGCTTCTTGACGATCTGTGCGTCTTCCGGCCTGACATCCAGCTCCGGCCATAATGCATGTCCCTCGTGTGCGAGGTCCATGCTGGAGTAGCGGCGGTCCCGGCGCTCCGGCGTCTGCAGCCAATCGTGATACACGCTCCAACTCTCGCGCGTGTCGTTAGTTGCGTTCTTGATCCAAACCACATGACCTCCGAGCGCGCGCAGCATAGCGGCGAGGCGATTGACCGCGGGCACAATCGCACGCGCTTTCGGCACCTCGCCCTGGAGGCCCGGTTTCATGAAATAGTTCTGCATATCGACGACCACAAACGCAGTCTTCGCCGGCTCGACCACATCGAAGGGATGAGGTCGACCGGCACGTTCGATCACGCGCGCCACCAGTTCAGCGGGGAGAGACAGCTCATGCATATGGGTCTCCGAAGGTTCAGCAAGCATTCTGTGGTTTCCGATTATCCTTTGCAAGCGCACAGCCCGGCACGTCGGCAAACCATAAAGAAAGAGCTCCGGCGCTGCCGAAGCTCTTCCATTCGCAACTTCCTGCATCGTCATGGCCGGGCTTGTCCCGGCCATCCACGCCTTGGACACCCCACAAAGACGTGGATGCGCGGGTAGCGCAAGACAAGTTTACGCAGTCTGCGCAAGCTTGACTGCGGCCCCGCGCATGACGGCGAATATCGATTCCTTAGTATTTGCCCACCAGCGGAGCCGTCGGGCCGAACTTGAAGTTGAGCCCGGCCTTGAAGACGTTGACGTTTTCCTTGACATCGACCGGCAGGGTTGCGGCGAACCCGCACACCAGCGCACCGCAGGGCCCGAATGTGTTCTGCTTGGTGCCAAAGCCGTAGTAGTCATACTCGGCAAACCCGGTGAGCCAGTCGAGGAAGGCATATTCACCGCCGATGCCGAGCGTCCACCCACCGCGTGTCTCGCTGGCCGTGGCGATCGTAAACCCGGGGATGAGAGCGTTGGCGGTCATGCTGTACTCATCACGCGTCCAGGCGCCGCCGCCCTTTGCGTAGAGCAGGAAGCGGTCCCACGCATAGCCCACGCGACCGGTCACCGACGCCAGCGACCGGATGTTGGACTGCGCGACGAAGGGGAAGAGCACATTGTTATTGCTGCCGGACGCACCGCTCCAATCGTAGTCGCCCTGGATGCCGAACACCCAGCTGCCGACCTGGTAATTGCAGCCGCCCTGAATACCGCCAACCCCGCCGTTGACATCGTGTGAGCTGAAGCTCGCCCCTGCAGGAACGGCAGGAAACGCGCCCAGGCCCGGAATGGCGATGTCGTTGGACCAGTCCTTCCTTGCCCAAAGCCCGCCGCCGTTACCGCCGACGTAGCAGCCGGTCCATGTGAAATAGGACACCACCGGGGGCGGCGCCCGATAAACCGGTACCGGCCTGGCAAGGTCGGCTGCGTTGGCCGAGCCGGCGGCCAAAGCGGCGAGAGCTGTCCCTGCGAGTAAAAGCTTTTTCATCCGATCCTCCATTCGGCCGCACACGCGTACTCAAAATCCCCTGCGGCCTTGCCCCATAGCTACCCCGACGGCGCCGGTTATGTCTGTTGCGCGTGCGTCACACTCATCAGCTTTCTCGTCTGGATGAGGACAGCGCCGCGCAGCTCGGACGCCGATTCAAGAACGTACATAGTCGCTCCGAGAAGGCCGATTTGTGACGACAAATAGGCGTCATATCGACAGGAGCACGTCGCAAAACGCGCGAGATTTGCCGCGCAAAGAGAGAGTCAAAAGTGAGGCAACTTCCCCACTTGCAAGCAAATTGTCGAACTAATGCGGGTTGCGATGATATGCGATCAGCCACGTGTGTCCCAGATGCGGTGCAGCACGACGCGCCGCACGCGCTCTAGCAAACCCGCTCGGACGGTATCGGCGCGTCGTGGTGCTCCGCTGATCCGGGACCTTCGCAGAGTCTGCGTTCTGCTTTGGTAGGGCGGGTTTCAAACACGCCCCTACGAGACGCCGGAGCTCTGTAAGGCCCCGGATCTGCAATGCATCATGGCCGCAGCCGACGCGCGGCTGAGCGAGGCAAGAGGCTGCAGCACGCTGCGGCCATGCTGCATTGCGTCCGGGACACAGGCACCGCAACCTGTGAAAAACCCGGCGCGGTTTCCCGGCCGGGCTTGGACACACTCCTGAAGGATATCTTTTTATACACGAGTCCCGTTTCAACGTCCAGAAGTCACAAGTTGCACAGAAGTGTCACAAGTTGCACCACGCATAGGTTATATTC
>DATMNF010000037.1:0-24720 GCA_035569355.1 Steroidobacteraceae bacterium | reverse complement strand
CATACCGTCCACGAACTCGACCAGCATCTCGGCTGCCGACTGCAATTTACCGGGCACGCCGCTGGTCGCGCGGCGCGCGGCGAGGGACAGCACCAGAATGAAAACGAAGGAGATGATGAGGGTAAAAATGATGCTGTCGATGTGGACCGACCAGAACGCGCCGTACCCCGTATCGACGGTGTAATGAGTCAGGTGGTGCTTGATGTAACCAGTCACCCCGCCCGAGGCATCTTCTTCCGCCGTGATTCCGAAGCGCATAAGTCCCCAATCGTCATTTGAGCCGGACTAATCCGACCCAATATCCCAATTGCGCGGCCACCACTCCTATCAATAGCGGCGCCGCGTCGAGTTTCAACCGCGCGAGCGCCAAATACAGGGCGATCGCGAACCATAACCACTTCAGCGCCACCCCGGCATACATCGCCGTCGTGAGCGCGGCGCCTCCCGCAATTCCGGGTTTGAACAAGCGCCAGCCGAACACTGCACTTCCGGCAGCCACGATCAAACCGCCCACCAGCGCCGCAATGGCTTGGTGCGCGCCTTTGAACACAAGAAACGCAGACGCGGCCAACGCCGCGCAGCCTGCTTGCAGAAGCACGACCCGAGCGACCAGCCGGTAACTGCGGACCAGGAAGTCGCTCATCGCGAAGGGAACCGAACCGGCGGCGCTACTCTCGAGTTGCACATATGAGCCGTCGCCAGTCGAAATTGCCGCGCGCATTATAGAGACGCGGCCCCGCTGCATCAAGGCGTTACTGGATGTGCGCGAGGATTCCCTCGAGTTCATCCAGGCTGTTGTAGCTGACGACGAGTTTGCCCTTGCCGGCGGCGGTGTGCTGGAACGCCACCTTGGCACCCAGCTTGTCGGCCAAGTCGCGCTCGAGGCGGTGTATGTCCGGATCCACGGTCGGGGGTTCTTGTGCGCCGGCGGAGGGCGGATTGATGATGCGGCGCACCAAGCTTTCGGTTTCCCGTACGGAAAGCGACTTTTTGGCGACGAGGCCGGCCACTTCGATCTGCTGGCGGCGCGAGGTGAGGCCGAGCAGCGCGCGCGCGTGACCCATTTCAATGCGGCGCTGTTCCAACAATTCCTTGACCTCGTCGGCCAGTTCCATGAGCCGCAACAAGTTGCTCACGGCGGCGCGCGAGCGCCCAACGGCTTCGGCGGCGGCCTGGTGCGTCAAGCCGAACTCTTCGATCAAGCGCAGCAGCGCACTCGCCTCTTCCAGGGGGTTGAGATCTTCGCGCTGAATATTCTCGATGAGGGCCATGGATACGGCGGCCTCGTCGGGCACATCGCGAATGACCGCAGGGATCTCCTCGAGCCCCGCCATTTGCGCAGCTCGCCAACGGCGCTCGCCGGCGATGATTTCGTAGCGTTGCGATTCGCCGGCTATTCGCCCCCCCACCGGGCGAACCAGGATGGGCTGCACCAAGCCCTGCGATTTGATCGAGTCCGCAAGCTCGCTCAGAGTTTCGCTGCGCATATCGACGCGCGGCTGAAACTTGCCTCGCTGCAAGAGGTCGAGCGGCAGGCTCGCCAAGCGGTCGCCGACAAGGGCGGGCGGCGCAGGCGCTTCGAAGGGATTCGCGCCCGCGCGCTTCGCAAGCAGCGGCGAGAGCTCGGCGAGGCCACGACCCAAAGACGGCTTTTTACCGGACATGCTTCAAATCCCAGTGAGGGGCGCCGATTGCACGAGCCGATTATACGGGCGCCGGCGGCCGATCGTCGCGGCGAATCATCTCGCCGGCGAGCGCCAGGTAGGCCAGAGCGCCGCGGGACTCCTTGTCGTGAAAAAGCGCCGGCTTGCCGAAACTCGGAGCCTCGGCCAAGCGCACATTGCGCGGGATCATGGTGCGAAATACCTTGTCGCCGAAATGCTCGATCAGCTGCGCCGAGACCTCATTCGACAAGTTATTGCGCGGGTCGAACATCGTGCGCAGCAGTCCTTCGATTTCCAGCTCCGGATTGATGCTCGCCCGAATCTGCTCGATGGTCTGCACCAAGGAGCTCAGGCCTTCCAGCGCGTAGTACTCGCACTGCATCGGCACCATGACCGAATCGGCCGCCACCAGCGCATTGAGCGTGAGCATGTTGAGCGCCGGCGGACAGTCGATCAGAATCACGTCGAAGTCCTCGCGCACGGGTTTCAGCGCATTGCGCAGCTTGAACTCTCGGCCGGTGATCATGCCGAGGAGCCGCACCTCGGCCGCCGTGAGATCCTGATTGGACGGCATCAACATGAAGCCACCGTACTCGACCGGCACCAGCGCCTCCATGGCGGCGCAATCGCCCAGCAGCACGTCGCAACTCGTGCGCGCCTGCGCATGTTTGTCGACTCCGCAACCCATGGTGGCGTTGCCCTGCGGATCGAGATCGATCAGCAGCACGCGCCGTTTGGTGGCCGTCAGCGAGGCGGCGAGATTGACCGCCGTGGTGGTCTTTCCGACCCCGCCTTTTTGGTTCGCAACCGCAATGACCCGCTTCATTTATTCGCTCGATTTGGGCCGAGCCGCGTCACGCGGGGCGGCCCGCAGCCTTGGCCCGTGAAAGTTCCACAAGGTGCCGCTCATCATCGAGCCCCGGCACTTTGAGCCGATGCACCGCAAGGACACGAAACGATTTGGGCAGTGCCGAGATTTCCTCGTCCGGCCGCTTTCCCTTCATCGCCAGCAAGCGTCCGTCCGGGGCGCATAAGTGTCCGGCATAGGCCGCGAAATCCGCCAGTGACGACAGAGCTCGCGCCATCACTGTATCGAAAAGTTCGAAGGGTCTGTAGTTTTCCGCTCGAGCGTGCTCCACTCGAACATTGTCGCACCCCAGCGCCAATGCCGTTTGTTCCGCGAATCGCGCCTTCTTGCCGGTGGCTTCGACCAAGGTAAAACTGCGCCGCGGGTTGACAATCGCCAGCGGGAGGCCCGGAAACCCCGCACCGGTGCCGATATCGGCCACTCGGCGGCCGCGCAAGTAAGGCTGTAGAGTAAGGCTGTCGAGGACGTGTTTGCGCAGCATTCCCGGGCGGTCGCGAATCGCCGTTAAATTGAACTTCGCATTGCCGAGTTCGAGTTCGTCCACGAGTCTCAGCAACGTCTCCGCGCCCGGCGCGTCCAAGGCAATCCCGAGTTCGCGTACGCTCGAGGCGAGGAATTGACGTTCGGCCTCCCTTGACACGGGCACGCAGCTCAAGGACCGGGCACGCTATCGAGCGTGAGCGAGAGCAGAGTATGCGTTTCGGCCGTATCCTCCCGAATCGGCTCCTCTGCGAGGCGGGCGCTGAACCGGATGGCGCCGTCGCGGCCTTCGCAGGCGGCGCCCGCCTCCGAGGCGGCCGGGGCTTCGGCCGCGGCATGCCGGAACCATGCGGCGCACGCGGCTGCGAATACATCGGACGCTTCAGCCGCCGTCAAGTGCACCGAAGCTTCAATGCGAGACAGGCGATCCTGCTTGAAGCAGAGCAGGTACTCGTCCGGCGCGCGCCCGAGGAAGCGGGGTGCGGGGGGGTCGGCGCCGTAGCACTCCGCATCATCGACCGCCGCATCGCCGCGCGATTCGTCCCGAAACAGCAGCACCTCGTGAAGCACGATCGGGACATCCTTGAGGACGCTGCCGAACGGTGCAATGACCAGATCGTGCCAATCGTAGGGTTCGCCGACCGGCGGCGCGGCGGCAAGCGCCGGCGCGCGCTCTTGCGGCACCGGCCGCGTCGCAGGCGCGCGGCATCCGGCCAACGCCGCGACAATCGCTGCACCCAGCGCGAGGCGGCTGCGGCGCCGCCGACCGGTCGAGGGGAACCCCGGTCGCTGACCGCATTGGCCCGGCCCGTTCATTCAGGCTGAGCCCAAGCTTCTCGCGAGTTGCTCGAGTTCGGCAACGGCATCGGGGTCTTCCGGCCGATCGCGTTCGACGACGCGGCGCAGGGCGAGCGCTGCGGTATCCTTCAATTTCGCGCACGCGCTGGCATAATGAATCCGCCAGTCGGCGATCAATTCATGCTCGAAGAACTCGTACTCCCGATCGCTGACGATCGCGTCGAGAACCATCGCGCAGAGGGCGAGTTGCTGGACTCGCCTCCAAGATAACGACGGCGCGGAGCAGCCCTCGGCAAAGCAGCGGCGCAGATATGCCGGCGGATCCGCGCTCGCAATGTCGTCGAGCAGATCGCCGACGTTGTAGGATTTCACGATGTGTTCGTAGGCTGCCATTGGATCCTATTATCGCCGCGGTGTGAGGACATAGGTAATTATGGCTCGAATTTATTTGCTTCTGTTGCTGGCGGGGTCCCTGTGCGCAAACGCGGCCGCGGCGCCGGCGCGGACCGAGCGCGGTAATCTGATTTTCGACAACATCCCCGACGCAGCGGCCGGGCCGAACGAGAAACTGGACGCTTATTTGCATGCGCGTCAGGCGACTCCCTTGGGGTTCTCTCCGCAAGGCCAGCTGCTGATCTCGACGCGTTTCGGCGATGTCGATCAGCTGCATCTCGTGGAGCGGCCCGGCGGCGAGCGCCGCCAGCTCACATTTCTGCCGGAGCCGATCACGCAGGCCGCGTTTTCGCCCGATCCGCTGCGCAGCGCTTATGTGTACCTCAAGGATGTGGGCGGCAACGAGAATGCGCAACTTTACTATCAGCGGCTCGGCGAGCCTATCGCCAAACTGCTCACCGACGGCAAGTCGCTGAACGGTGGGCCGGTGTGGTCGAACGGCGGGCGAGAGGTCGCGTTCTTCACCACCGCTCGGGACGGGGTCAGCTATGACATCGATATCGTCGATCCGGAAGCGGGCACGCTGCCGCGGCTCGCCGTCACCGGCGACACTGCCGCCTGGTATCCCCTCGATTGGTCGCCGGATGACCGCAAGCTCCTGGTACTGAAGTACCTATCGATCGAGGAAACGTACCTTTACGTGGTCGATTTGGCGTCGGGGCAAAAACGCGAAGTGGAGCAGTCGCCGGCCAAGGCAGGGATTAGAGGCGCCAAGTTCTCGCGCGACGGCCTGGGCATCTATTTGATCTCGAACCATGACGGCGAGTTTGCGCAGCTGCGGTACGTGAATCTCTTCACGGGAGACAAGACCGTCATCTCCGGCCATATTTCCTGGGACGTCGAGGAATTGGCGGTCTCGCGCGACGGCCATTACCTGGCCTACACCAGCAACGAGGGCGGGGTGGATAAACTCAATGTGCTCGATCTGCGCAGGCACCAGGATTTGATTCCGCCCAGGATCACCCCGGCCGGCATCATCGACTCCTTGCTGTTCGACGACGCGGGCAATCGTCTTGCCTTTGGCTTCGCAGCGGCCAGCCGACCGCGCGATGCCTACGTCCTCGACCTTGCATCGAATCATCTGGAAGCCTGGACGCATAGCGAAGCGGGTCCGGTCGATCTCGCCAAGTTCGTGACCCCGCGACTCGCTCAATACCCGACATTCGACCGTACCGACGGCCGACAGCGCCAAGTCCCGGTGTATGTTTACGAACCGACGACGGCGGGTCCGCACCCGGTGCTGATCGTCCTGCATGGCGGTCCCGAATCGCAGTTCAGGCCGGGCTTCGATCCATGGCTGCAATACGTGGTCAACGAACTCGGGTTCGCGGTGATTGCTCCGAACGTGCGCGGCTCGTCGGGTTACGGAAAGGGCTACCTGGCGCTCGACAACGGGACATCGCGCGAGGACGCGGTGAAGGATGTCGGAGCTCTCCTCGTGTGGCTCAGTTTGCAAGCCGCGTATGACGCAAAGCACGTCGTGGTATCCGGTGTCTCCTATGGCGGCTATTTGACTTTGGCGACCATGGTCGACTTCAGCGAGCGCCTGCGCGGCGGCGTCGACTTGGCGGGTATTACCGACTTCGTCAGCTTTTTGACCAACACCGCGCCGTATCGTCAGAATCAACGCCGCGCGGAGTACGGCGACGAGCGCGATCCGGAGATGCGCGCCTTCCTTCGGCGTATATCGCCGCTGACGAATGCGGAGCGCATTTCGAAACCGCTCCTCGTCGTGCACGGCAAGAACGATCCGCGGGTACCATTGAGCGAAGCGGAGCAGCTCGTCTATCGAGTGCGCGGCAAGGGCGGCGACGTCTGGTACCTACAGGCGGGCGACGAGGGCCACGGCTTTCGAAAAAAGCAGAACCGCGACGCTTACTACCGGACGTTCGCGCAATTCCTGATCACCTTGAGCAAGTGAGCGCTTGCGCGAGCCCGCGCCGCAGGCGTTTACTTGCTGCCGGTCGTAGCCGTCGCGAGCGGCGAGGCTTGTTTGGCGAAATATGCCGCCGCGATCCTCACGTCTTCGTCGGTGGTGAGCAACTGCGCCATTCCAGCCATCACCACGTTTTTGCGGCGGCCGCTGCGATAAGCCGTCAACGCCTGTTCCAGATAATCGACGTGCTGTCCCGCGAGGACCGCCGGTTTGGGTGTCAGCGGCGCCTCGACGCCGGAGCCGTTCTCGCCGTGACAGGCGATGCAGGCGGCAACTTGCTTCGGAGCCTTTCCGCTCACGGTGGCACTGGGCTTTGCGGGTTCACCCTGCAGGTAGGCGGCGATATCCTCGATGTCTTGATCGGACAACGATACCGCCTGCGCATGCATGGTCGCGTGCGGCCGGTCGCCGCTGCGGTACTCCTGCAGCGCTGCCACGATGTAGGCGGCCTGCTGGTGCCGGAGTTTGGGCACGCTGTAGTCCGGATAAGCGTTCCTGTAGTTATCGAGCCCGTGACATCCGTAGCAGGTGTAGAACTTCTTCTCGCCCTGTGCCGGATCGCCAGCCGCATGCGCTCCAAGCGACCAACTCAGGGCCAACGCCGTGCCTAGCCACGTCAGGGCTTTCAATCGAAAAAACATCTAGTTCTCCGAGCCGCGGGGTCAAATGGAGCGCTGATGTTAAAGAGTGATCGCGCAAAATGCCACTCGCGCCTCCGAGAGAGCGCGGTGAGGCGAAACGATTGCGCTACATCGCGTCCGCCAGGTCCTGCAAAAAACTCGCATCCGTCGGCTTCGCGCCGGAGGGATAGCGGCAAAGCACCCGTCCATCCCGGCTGATCAAGAATTTCTCGAAATTCCAGCCGATGTCTCCGGGAAACCCGTTCTCCTTGGCGGTCAGCCAGGCGTAGAGCGGATGACGGTGAGCGCCGTTGACGTCGATTTTTGCCGCCAAGGGGAAGGTTACGCCGTAGGTAAGGGAGCAAAAACTTTGGATTTCCGCAGCGGTGCCAGGCTCCTGCGCTCCGAACTGGTTGCAGGGGAATCCCACGACGGTGAAATTCTGTTCCTTGAGCTCCTCGTAGAGTTCTTCCAAGCCGGCATATTGCGGCGTGTAGCCGCACTTGCTGGCGACGTTGACCGCCAACGTCACTTTGCCGCGCAGGGGAGCCAGGATATCCGGGCTCCCGTCGATGCCCTGCACTTTGAACTCGTAGAAATTGTTCATGGATGGACCTCGAACGGCGCTCGAATCTAAGGTGCGTCATGAACATTCTCCTTCGCCAGATCCTTGCTGTAAACGACGTTCATGGCATTGGCGCGCCAGCCGGCGATCTGCGCGCCGACGAGATGCTTCGCGACGTAGAAATAAAGAGGTATGAGCGGTTGATCGGACATCATGACTTGTTCCGCGTTCTCGAGCAGCGCCCGCCGGCGCTCCGAGTCGACTTCGTTTGCGGCGCGCGCCAACAAATCATCGTATGCGGCGTTGGAATAGCGCGGCAAGTTGATGCCGAAACCGCTCTGCAGCACTTGCAGGAAGCTATAGGCGTCGTTGTAGTCCGCGAGCCAGCTCGCACGAAACACCTGAGTCACGTCCCCGCGATCGATGTCCTGCAGCAGCACTTTGAACTCTTCGGCATGCAATGCGGTGTCCACGCCCAAGGCTTGCTTCCACATGCTCGCCACCGCGACGGCGACGCGGCTGTGCAGTTCGCTCGAGTTATAGCGCAGTTCGATGGCCGGAGGCGATTGCAGCATCCCCGCCTCCGCCAGTAGCCGCCGGGCGAACTCGATCCGCCGCGGCATCGGCCAGCCCGCGTACTCGGGGACCGGCGGCGAATAATTGAAGATCTGCGCCGGCACGAAGGTGTAGGCGGGCGTCTCGCCGGTACCCGTGACCGCCTGCACCAGCCGCTCGCGGTCGATGACGAGCGAGAGCGCCTGGCGCAGCGCCCGCGACGCTGCAAAGGGGGCTCGGCGCAGATTCAAGCCCAGGTAGTACACCCCGAGCTGCGGGGAAATGCGCAATTCGCGAGCCAGGTGGGCTTGGATCCAGGCGAATTGCGCGCCGGGTATGGTAGCGGTCACATCCAGCGCGCCTGACCTGAACGCTCGCAACTCCGCTGCCGGTTCCGTGATGGAGTAATACTCGACACCATCGATGCGGGTCGCGGCGTCGTTCCAGTAATGGCGGTTGCGCACCGCCACCAGGTGCGAACCAAAATCCCATCGCGTCAGGGTAAAGGCGCCGTTGGAAACCATCACCCCCGGCTTGGCAAACCCGACGGGGTGGTGCTCGAGCACCGTGCGGTTGATGGGAAACGTGGCGGGGTGCGCCAATATGCTCAAGAAATAAGGGGTTGGCCGGCTGAGCCGCACCTCCAGCGTCGCTGCGTCGAGCGCATGGGCACCCAAGGTGGAAGGGGCCGCCAAGCCCGACGTTATCGCCTCGGCACCTTGCACCGGCGCCAACAGCTGCGCGTAGGGCGCGCCGGTGTGCGGGTCCACCAAACGGCGCCAGGCGGCGGCAAACTCCTCGGCCACCACCGGCTCGCCACTCGACCAGCGCGCAAGCTTTCGCAGGTGAAATCGGTAGGTGAGGCCGTCCGCGGAAACGGCGCATTGGTCGGCAGCCGCGAACACCGCCGTACCGTCGGGTCCGATTGCGGTCAAGCCTTCGTACAGATCGCGCAGTATGGTGAGCGCCGCCTCGGATCGTGCGCCGTGCGGGTCGAGGCTTTCCGGTTCCGCACCGTTGCCCCGGCGCAAGATCACTGACTTGGGTGCAGGCGCTGCGCCGCGGTGCCATCCGCCCGTTGCGGCGCAGAACAGGGCAATGCTCGCCGCAAGCACCGCGCCGAAGAACAGCAGCCAAGCCGGATGCAGGCGCAGCAGCTGCAGCCCGCCGAGCTTCAAGCCGCGCAGTCGCGCTTCTTCAGATGCACCAGCAATAGCGAAATGGCTGCCGGTGTCAGACCCGGGATCCGCGCGGCTTGACCCAAGGTCTCCGGACGCACGTCGCGAAGACGCTGGCGGACCTCGTTCGACAATCCGCCGACGTCGCCGTAGTCGATGTTCGCCGGAAGGCGCAGTTCTTCATTGCGTTGCTGTCGTTCGATTTCATCGCTCTGGCGCTTCAGATACCCGGAGTACTTGGCCTGGACGTCGACCTGCAGCTTGACTTGGCTTGCCAGGCGCTCGTCGTCGCGCCACCCCTCGGCCGGATCGGCTTCGCTGCCGGGCACCGCCCACGGGGCAACACGCTCCAAGTCTTCGTAAGACAGCTCCGGGCGGCGCAATAGATCCAAGGCATGCGCTTCTCGCAACAGCGGCGCGCGCAGCTTGGCGAGTAGCTCCGAATCCACTCGAGCCGGTTGCACGACAGTCGCGGCGAGCCGCGAGACTTCGCTTGCGACGGCGTCGCGCTTGCGCTGAAAAAACGTCCAGCGGGCTTCATCGACCAAGCCAAGCTCGCGGCCTTGCGCCGTGAGCCGCAGATCCGCATTGTCCTCGCGCAAGCTGAGGCGGTACTCCGCGCGGCTGGTGAACATCCGGTAAGGCTCCGGAGCGCCGCGCGTAATCAAATCATCGATCAGCACGCCCAGGTAGGCTTCGCTACGCTTCGGCCACCATGCGGCGCGCTCCGCCGCGAACAGCGCCGCATTCGCGCCGGCGAGCAAACCTTGCGCCGCGGCCTCCTCATAGCCGGTGGTGCCGTTGATTTGGCCGGCGAAGAATAAACCGCAAAGGAACTTGCTCTCCAAGCTGAATTTGAGATCGCGGGGATCGAAGAAATCGTATTCGATGGCGTAGCCCGGCCGCGTGATATGCGCCTGCTCGAACCCCAAGATCGTGCGCACGAACTCATGCTGCACGTCGAAGGGGAGACTGGTCGATATGCCGTTGGGGTAGATCTCGTGAGTGTCCAGTCCCTCGGGCTCGACGAAAATCTGATGCGACCGCTTCTCGCTGAATCGCACCACCTTGTCTTCGACCGATGGACAGTAGCGCGGGCCGATACCCTCGATCAAACCGGAGAACATCGGCGAGCGCGCGGCGGCGGCGCGAATGATGTCGTGGGTCCGCTCGTTGGTGCACGTGATATGGCACGGCAGCTGCCGTGGGTGCAGATCGCGCCAACCCAGATAGGAAAAGACCGGGCGCGGCTGGTCGCCGTGCTGTTCGCGCATCAGGGAAAAATCAATGCTGCGGCCGTCGATCCGCGGCGGCGTGCCGGTCTTCAGCCGGCCGACGCGCAGCTTCAGTTCGCGCAAGCGGGCGGCCAGACTCGTCGATGGCGGATCGCCGGCGCGGCCTCCGGGATGGCTCTGCAGGCCGACGTGAATCTTGCCTCCCAAGAACGTGCCGACGGTCAAGACTATCGCGCGCGCCCGGAATTCGATGCCGCTTTGCGTGATGACGCCCACCGCTCTGCCGCCCTCGACCTTGATGTCGGCTGCCTCCTGCTGGAACAGCGTCAGGTTGGGTTGCGTCTCCAGCCGGCGGCGGATCGCTCGCTTGTAGAGTTGCCGGTCGGCTTGAGCGCGGGTGGCGCGTACCGCCGGCCCCTTGCTCGAGTTCAAGGTGCGAAACTGGATACCGGCTTCGTCGGTTGCGAGTGCCATGGCACCCCCCAGCGCGTCGATTTCCTTGACCAGGTGGCCCTTGCCGATGCCGCCGATCGCCGGATTGCAACTCATCTGCCCCAACGTCTCGATATTGTGCGTCAGCAGCAGAGTGCGTTGACCCATGCGCGCAGCCGCCAGCGCGGCTTCGGTGCCCGCATGCCCGCCGCCGATCACGATCACTCCAAATTCGGTACCGAAACGCACTGATCCGACTCAATTTTCCGAGAGGCGCGTACTCTAAACGGCCGGCCGCGAAAGTGCCAGGGAACCTCCCGCGGCCGCGGTGCGACTAACTCCTGACAGGCGACGCTTTAGGCTTGCGATGTGGAGAACCGCTGATGAGCATCCCCAGACAGGCTCCTGGTACCTTCGGGCGCGATCCCTGCCTCGGCCGCCACGCTCGCACCGCCCCCTGGATCGGCTTGATCTCTGCGGCAGTCGCCGCCCTTGCCGCCCCCGCATTCTCGGCGATGCCGCAAATCGGCCAGCCGGCGCCCGAATTCACCGCCAAGGACAGTAAAGGCACATTGGTCAGCTTGAGCCAGTACCGAGGTAAAACAGTGGTGCTCGAGTGGACCAATGCCGATTGTCCCTACACCCACAAGCACTACGCCAGCGGCAACATGCAAAGCATCCAAGCGCTGGCGCAGAAAAGCGGCGTGATCTGGCTGTCCGTGATTTCCTCAGCGCCCGGCAAGCAGGGCTATGTGAACGGTCCCGCTGCCGATGCGCTGACGCAGTCGCGCGGCGCGACCCCGACCGCCGTACTGCTGGACCCCTCGGGGACTCTCGGCCGCTTGTATGGCGCAAAGACCACGCCGCACATGTTCGTCATCGACAAAAATGGCGCGCTGCAATACATGGGCGGCATCGATAGCATCGCCACTGCGGACGCCGGCGACATACCTCACGCCGAGCCCTATCTGAAGGAAGCGATGCTGGCGGTCACTCGAGGCGATCCAGTCGCGCATGCGGTAACCACACCCTACGGGTGTTCGGTCAAGTATTGACCGTTACTCCACCGCGACCGGGATTCCCGCGAATTTTCCGGCCCAAGCCTTCGGCCCCGTGTCGTGCACCGAGACCCCGTCCGAGCTCACTGCGACCGTGACCGGCATATCGCGGACGTCGAATTCATACACGGCCTCCATGCCGAGTTCGGGAAACGCCACGATGCGGCTGCCGCGGATGGCGTTCGACACCAGGAATGCGGCGCCGCCCACCGCAATCAAATACGCCGAGCGGTGCTTGGCAATGGAGGCGACGGTCTCGGGGCCGCGCTCCGCCTTCCCGACCATCGCCAAGAGGCCAGCCTTGCCGAGCATGGTATCGGTAAATCGATCCATCCGATTGGCGGTGGTCGGACCCGCTGGCCCCACGACTTCCGTGCCGACCGGATCCACCGGGCCGACGTAGTAGATAACCCGGCCGTGAAAATCCAAGCCGTCCGGCAGGGGCTTGCCGGCATCCAGCAACGCGCAGATGCGCTTGTGCGCGGCATCGCGGCCGGTCAAGAGCTTCCCCGACAGCAATAATCGCTCGCCGGGTTTCCAGCTTGCAATCTCGGCGGGTGTCAAGCCATCGAGCGAAACGCGGCGCGCGCTGGCATCGGCCGACCACGTTACCTTCGGCCACAGATCCAGATTCGGCGGCTCGAGCACCGCCGGACCCGCGCCATCGAGAGTGAAATGGATGTGACGGGTAGCGGCGCAGTTGGGAATCACCGCCACCGGCAAAGAGGCTGCATGAGTCGGGTAGTCCAATACCTTCACGTCGAGCACGGTGGTCAGGCCGCCGAGGCCTTGCGCGCCGATGCCGAGGGCGTTGACCCGGTGGAATATTTCCAGGCGCAGCTCTTCGAGTTTGTTTTTCGGCCCGCGCGCCTTGAGCTCGCCGATGTTGATCGGCTCCATCAGGGATTTTTTCGCCAGCAGCATGGCCTTCTCGGCACTGCCGCCGATGCCGACGCCAAGCATACCGGGCGGACACCAGCCGGCGCCCATCTCAGGCACCATTTCCAACACCCAGTCGGCAACCGAATCCGACGGGTTCAACATGGCGAACATGGACTTGTTTTCCGACCCTCCGCCCTTCGCGGCAACGGTGATCTCGAGCTTGTCTCCAGGAACGAACTCGGTGTGGATCACCGCGGGCGTGTTATCGCGGGTATTGGAGCGCTTGAAGGCGGGATCGGACACAATGGAAGCGCGTAGTTTATTGTCGGGATCGAGATAGGCCCGCCGCACCCCTTCGTTGATCATCGCCTCGAGATCGCGGGTCGCGTCCCAGCCCACGCCCATGCCCACCTTGACGAATACCACGACGATGCCGGTGTCCTGACAGATGGGCCGATGGCCTTCGGCGCACATGCGCGAATTGGTGAGTATTTGCGCGATCGCGTCGCGGGCGGAAGGGCTCTGCTCCACGTCGTACGCACGCCCCATGGCGCGAATGAAATCGGGCGTATGGTAGTAGGAGATGTATTGCAAGGCGTCTGCGACGCTGGCGATCACATCGGCTTCGCGAATCACGCTCATGGCTCAACCCTACGTAAAGACGAACTGGGCCGCAAATCTACCAACTCGCGGACGGCGATACATAGCGAATCCCCTACAATCGGCGGAAAACGGAGATTCGCATGCGGCGTCGTTGGAGAGTTATTGTCTTGAGCGCCTTGGGAAGCGGCGGCCTTGGGCCGGCCGCAGCGCTATGCGCCCTATGGCCGGGGATAGGAGCCGCCGCACCGGCGGGCCAACTGCCGCTGCACGAGTGCCGCCTCGAACACCCGCTCAAGTTAGCGTCTATCGCGGCTCGTTGCGGGGTGCTCAAGGTGCCTCTGGACCGGACGAACCCCGCGGGGGCCGGCATCGATTTGAGCATCGCGGTGGTGCCCGCGCTCAACCGCCGCGCCGCTGCGCCGCCATTGTTTCTTCTGGCGGGCGGCCCTGGCCAAGGCGCCGCTGCGATGTACAGCGCGTACGCCGTGGCCTTCGCGCGGGTGAATCGCAACCACGACATCGTGCTGGTCGACCAGCGCGGCACGGGAAAATCCGCGCCGCTGTCCTGCGACTACCCGGACGACTGGCGCGCGGTGAGCGACGCCCTGCCGGCGCTGCGGCAAGCGACCTCGGCTTGCCTGCACAAGTACGGCGAGCAGGTGCGCTTCTACACCAGCAGCGCCGCGGTTGCCGACCTTGCCGCCGTCCGAGAGGCGCTCAAGATTTCGACAATCGATCTCTATGCGGTCTCTTACGGTACAAGGGTGGCAGAGCTCTACATGCGCCGCTTTCCCGCATCGGTGCATGCGGTGATTCTGGATGGAGTCACTTTCCCGGAACAAGCCATCGGACCCGACACGCCGATCGACGGTCAGCGTGCTCTCGATCTCATCGTCGCTCGCTGCGCGCAATCCGCCGATTGCGCCGCGGCGTACCCCGAGCTGAGAGGTGAGCTCGATGGCTTGCGCCGCCAGTTCGGCGCACAGAAGTCGACGATGACCATCGATGATCCGAACAACGGTTTGCCGCTCGAGATCGAATTCAATCGCGGCATGCTCAGCGCTAGCTTGCGATTCCTCACCTACAACGCCACCCAAGCCTCGCTGTTGCCCACTCTGATCCATCGGGGAGCCCATGGCGCCTTGGCGCCGCTCGCTGCGCAGACCGTCATGACGGCTCGTCAAGTTGCCGATCAAATCGCGAGCGGCATGCAGAACAGCGTCATTTGCAGTGAAGACGTACCGTTCTTCACGGACGTCGATCGGGCGGCCATCGCTCGAACGTATCAAGGTACGGATCAGCTGGACGCGCTTCTCGAGATCTGCAAGCTGTGGCCGCGCGGTCCGGTGGATGCCGATCTGCATCGCCCTTTGATCAGCGACATCCCGACCTTGTTGTTGTCCGGCGAGGCGGATCCGGTGACGCCGCCGGCCGATGCAGAACGCGCGGCCGTAGGACTCAAGCGGCATCGGCACTTGATATTGAGCGGCGAGGGGCATGGCCAGGTGAACACCGGTTGCGTGCCGAAGTTGATGGCCGAATTTCTCGACGCAGCAGCGCCCGAGACTCTCGATGCGACTTGCCTCGAGGGGCACCGCCCGGCGCCATTTTTCGTGAACATGACGGGCCCCTCGCCGTGATCGAAGCCACGGACTTGAGCAAACGGTTCGGCGCGATCGAGGCCGTGCGCGGCATTTCCTTCGTCGCAAACGACGGCGAGATCACCGGCATCCTGGGTGCGAACGGCGCCGGCAAGTCGACGACCTTGCGCATGCTGTATGGAGTCCTGACACCGGACAGCGGTAAGGCCTTGATCGACGGTATCGACGTTCGTGGCGAGACCTCGAAGGCTCGCGCGCATTTGGGCGTCCTGCCCCACGCGGCGGGCCTGTATGGCAATCTGACGGCACGCGAGAACATCCACTATTTCGGTTCGCTGCAGGGCATGGACGGCGAGCGCTTGAGGTCGCGCACCGCCGAGCTCGCCCGCAGCCTCGGCATGGAAGGCTTCATCGAGCGCCGCGCAAAAGGCTTTTCGCAAGGGCAGCGCATCAAGGTAGCGCTCGCTCGCGCCCTGATTCACGACCCCGGCAACGTCGTGCTCGATGAACCCACTAACGGTCTCGACGTGATGGCCATTCGAAACTTGCGCGAAATGCTGCTCGCATTGAAGGCCCAAGGCCGTTGCGTGCTGTTCTCCTCGCACGTCATGCAGGAGGTTGCGATGCTCTGCGATCGGGTCGTGATCATCGGCCATGGCAAGGTTCTCGCCGACGCCACCGTGGAATCGATCCGCTCGCGTTCCGGCGCGGCCTCGTTGGAAGAAGCGTTTCTGCAGGTCCTGGGCGATACCGAAGGGGTGAGCTGATGCACGCGCTCTTTACCGTTTTCGCCAAGGAGTTCCTGGAAAACCTCCGTGATCGACGCACGCTGATCTCGGCGCTGCTGTTCGGTCCCCTGTTCGGACCTCTGCTGTTCGGCGTCATGGTGTCGCGCATGCTCAATCAGAGCGTCGTCGAGTCCGATGAGCCGATCAAGCTGACCATCTCGGGCGCCGACCGGGCGCCGGCGCTTGCACAGTACCTCGCAGCACAGGGCGTCGAGCTCACTCGGGGCGAGCTGTCGGAGGATGAGGCTCGCGCAGCCGTCCGCGCCGGCACGGCGCAAGTGGTGCTCGTCATTCCGAAGGAGTTCGGGCCGCGCTTCGCGGCCGCAGTTCCGGCGCCCGTACTGCTGGTCGCGGACAGCGCAGACTCGCAAACCCGCAAGAGCGTGGACCGCGCCAGAAATGTTTTGGCAGGCTACGTCAACACCATCGCGCAATTGCGGCTGCAGGTGCGCGGCGTGAATCCGCTGCTCGCCGTGCCCGTCGCCGTGAACGACGTCGACGTGGCGACGCCCACGGGCCGCGCCGTGGTGGTGCTCGGGTTCATGACGTACTTCGTGTTGTTCGCGGTCTTGATGGGCGGACTGTACCTGGCGATCGACTCCACCGCGGGCGAGCGGGAGCGAGGCTCCCTGGAAGCGCTGCTGAGCTTGCCGGTGGCCCGCACCAGCCTGGTGGGCGGCAAGCTTCTGGCCACCTGCGCCTATATGTGCATCTCGTTGGCCTTGAGCCTCACGGCGTTCGTCTGCGTGTTCCGCTTCGTGCCGCTGGAAAGGTTCGGCATGAGCGGCAACTTGGGGTGGGGCACGGCGCTGATTTTCTTTGCAATTTGCCTACCCTTCGTGCCCTTGGGCGCGGCGCTCATGACCTTCGTGGCATCCTTCACCCGCAGCTATCGCGAGGCTCAGACCTACCTCACCACGGTCTTGTTGATACCCACTTTGCCGATCGCTTTTGCGAGCATTTACTCCCTGAAAACGCAGAGTTCATTGATGTTCATTCCGTCCTTGAGTCAGCACCTGCTGATGACCAGCGTCCTCAAGGACGAGGCTGTCGCCGTGGGCGACGTATGGGTGTCAGCGGCCGCATCGCTCGGCGTGGCGCTGGTGCTGATGGCGCTCACCGCGCGCCATTGGCGCCGCGAAACGATGCTTGGATAGCCCCCCAGTTAAACGCCCAGCCAGTTTTCGGGGTTTAGCAGGTCTTTACTGTATGGTCGTTTAGTAACATAAGCTGTATAACGTATTTGGAGTTTTTGGAGGGGGGAGGCTGGCATGATCGACTCGTCGCACTCGCGGACGAATATAGCCGCGCTTTGGGCAATCCTGGCATTGTCCGCGATCATCATGGTTTGGTTGTTCTGGCATTTTCCAGTCATTACCGCCATCGCCACCATCGCCATCCTGACAGCCCTCGGTGTCTCCGCCCGCCTCGCGCGACTGACCGATACCGAAACGACGGATCTACGGGGCGACAAGCAAGGCGTCTGACGCGACGCGCCGATGTGTAAGTCCCGGCTGCAGTCGGGGTTCCGCTGAGCGTGCCCTCCTTCCCTAGCACGAGACCCGGTGGTGGTTCGCGGATTGTGGTGGCACGTCAACTGACAATCCGGTCAATCATTTTCGCATTGCTGCTTAGTGCACACTCATCGGCCGCTCAGCAGGCTACTACGCAGTTCATGCGAGAAGCGTCGGAGGTCTTCAAACCCCAAACCACGATTAGCCTGCCGACGACGGTTGCCGGATGGGCGCGCGGGGCACTTCCGTTTGACGGGCTTGGTGATACGCACCGTGCAATCACTACCGCCTCGCCGGAGGCGCAGAAATACTTCGACCAGGGGCTGCGCCTGATGTGGGCATTCAACCACGATGAAGCCGCGCGCTCATTCGCAAGAGCGGCCGAGCTCGACCCGGCGTGCGCGTCGTGCTACTGGGGCGTATCGCTGACGGTCGGTCCAAACTACAACCTGCCGTTCCTGAGTCCCGAGCGAGCGAAGGTGACCTTCGAGGCGCTTCAGCGCGCCCAAGAGAACGCGTCACACGGCTCCGCTGTCGAGCAGGCGCTCATTTCAGCGTTGGCTAAGCGCTATCCGTCCGATCGTCCGCTGGACGCGGACGGCGCGCTGCCGATTCTGACCGCTTATGCCGATGCGATGCAGCAGGTTGCAAGACAGTTTCCGGAGGACCTTGATGTAGAAACGCTGTATGCCGAATCGCTCATGAACCTTCACGCGTGGAGGTTGTGGACCCCTGAGGGTAAGCCCGCACCGGGCACGACGCAGATCGTTTTGGCGCTCGAGTCGGTGCTCGCGCGCGATCCGCAGCACCCCGGTGCGAACCATTACTACATTCATGCGCTTGAAGCCTCGCCTCATCCCGAGCAAGCCCTGGCTGCAGCCGAGCGGGTGAAGACACTGATGCCCGCAGCCGGCCACCTGGTGCACATGCCCGCGCATATCCTGCAGCGCGTCGGTCGCTATGAAGAGGCAGCGGAAGCGAATCGCCGCGCGGCTGTCGCCGATGCTGCATACGACGCTCGCACTCATCCGCCCGACTACTACCCTGTCGTGTACACGGCCCACAACTACCAGTTCCTGGCGTACTCCGCGGCGATGGAGGGGCGAAAGGCCGAGGCGATTGATGCGGCCGATCACTCTCGGCAGACGGTGTCAGATGAAATGCTGCTCGAGATGCCGGGAATGGACTGGTACGTCGCAGAATCGTATGCCGCCCGTGTGCGATTTGGCCTATGGCAAGAAATGCTCGCACTGTCTGCTCCGAACCCAGGACTCACAGGTCTGATGGGTGGCTTCCTATACAGCCGCGTTGTCGCACTCGCGGCGACGGGGCACGCTGCCGAAGCCCGAGCGGAGCTTGAAAAGTTGCAACAGTTCGCAGCCACGGTGTCAGTCGATGCGATGGCAGGGCAGAACACGGTCAAGGATGTTCTCGCGGTCGCCATCCCGATTGCTGCAGCACGTATCGCCGCGAGCGAACGGCGATCACGCGACGCGATCGTGCTGCTTCGACAAGCAGTCACCGCGGAAGACCGGCTGGCCTACGATGAACCCAACGACTGGTTCTTTCCGGCGCGGCATGTATTGGGCGCCGAGCTGATGCGATCTGGTGCCGCGAGGCAAGCCGAGCGCGTCTACCGGGAAGACCTGCAGCGGAGCCCCATGAACGGCTGGTCCTTGTACGGACTCGCCTCGGCGCTCAAAGCGCAGGGCAAGACGCGGAAGGCGGCGCAAGTAGCGCGTCAGTTCGCCGACGCGTGGAAGCATTCGGACGTGACGTTGACGGCATCGGCGTTCTGACCCACTCCGCACGTGCGCCGCAGGGGCTGAATCACCTCGCAACGTCTCGTCCGGCTCGGTACGGGAAAGTTACTTTCCGATGCAGAAGCTGCCGAAGATCTCGCCCAGCAAGTCCTCGCTGGTGAATTCGCCCGTGATCTCACCCAAGGCGAGCTGCGCGAGGCGCAGATCCTCGGCGAATAGTTCGAACGCGCGCGTGCTCGCCAAGATGTCGGCGGCACTTTGCACGTGCTGGCGTGCGCGCCGCAGTGCATCGAGATGCCGGCGCCGGGCAGCGAACGCCCCAGACTCGTCGAGGTATCCGGCGGTGCGCTTGAGGTGAGCCCGCAGGAGCGGGACGCCAACGCCCGTGAGGGCGCTCAAGGATATTCTCGGCGGCGTCGCGGCGTCATCGAGCCGCGCCGGAATCCCGGCCAGATCGATCTTATTGAAGACCAGTGTGACCGGAATGCCGCGCGGCAGTTGCGCAAGGTCGGCGGCGAAAGATTGCGAATCGTCCGCGCCGACAAGGCCGGCATCCACGAGGTACAGCACCCGGTCGGCACGCGCGATTTCGCTTCTCGCGCGCCGCACGCCTTCCGCCTCCACCGCGTCGGCGGCAGAGCGCAGGCCTGCGGTATCCACGAGATTCAAGGGTAAGCCGTCGAGATGCACGTGCTGGCGCAGCACATCGCGGGTCGTGCCCGGCACATCCGCGACGATCGCGATCTCATCGCCTGCGAGCCTGTTCATCAAGCTGGACTTTCCGGCGTTGGGTTTGCCCGCAATCACCACGGTCAAGCCTTCGCGCAGCAGCGCGCCTTGACGAGCCGCGGCCGTGATCGACTCGAAGCCGGCGAACACCGCGGCGAGCCGCTCACCAAGCGCTGTGCCGGAGAGAAAATCGATCTCTTCGTCGGGAAAATCGATGGCGGCTTCGACATAGGCCCGTAATTCGGTGATGCGTGTCTTCAAGTCGGCGACCCGAGCGGAGAACTCGCCTTGCAGGGAACGCACCGCTGCGCGAGCCGCTGCGGCGCTGCCGGCGTCAATGAGGTCCGCGATTGCCTCGGCCTGTGCAATATCGATCTTGCCGTTCAAGAACGCGCGTTCGCTGAACTCACCGGGCCGTGCCATGCGGCAGCCGAGTTCGAGCAGGCGTTGCAATACCAGATCGACGACGAGCGCGCCGCCGTGCCCCTGCAATTCCAGGACGTCTTCGCCGGTGTAGGAGGCGGGCGCGGGAAAGTACAAGGCCAGACCTTCGTCGAGACTCTTGCCGTGCGCGTCGAGGAACTTCGCTAGCCGCGCGCGGCGCGGGCCGGGCAGTCCGCCGAGAATACCGGCCGCGATTTGCGGCACGAGAGAACCCGAGACTCGAATGACACCGACCGCGCCCCGCCCGGGAGCGCTGGCGATGGCGGCAATGGTGTCCGGCGAAATCACGGCCTGGGAGCCTGCCTAAGTACGCAGCTTGGCGGCCTCGGTTTCGACGACTTGGTTCACCCGCCACTGCTGCGCGATGGTCAGCAGCGTGTTGGTCAGCCAGTAAAGCACCAAGCCGCATGGGAACCACGCCATCATCCCGGTCATGACCAGCGGCATGAATTGCATGATTTTTGCCTGCATGGGATCGGGCGGCGCGGGATTGAGCTTGAACTGCGCATACATCGCGGCTCCCATCAGCAGGGGCAGCACGAAGAAGGGGTCACGCGAGGACAGATCATTGATCCACAGCAGAAACGGGGCCTGGCGCATTTCGACGCTTTCGAGCAATACCCGATAAAAGGAAATGAAGAAGGGAATCTGGACCAGCATGGGCAGGCACCCGGCGAGGGGATTGATTTTCTCCTTCTTGTAGAGCTCCATCATGGCGCGGCCCAATTTCTCGCGGTCGTCCTTGAAGGTTTCCTGAATTTGCTTCATGCGCGGAGCGACGGTGCGCATCTTGGCCATCGAACGGCCGCTCGCTTGGCTCAAGGGATAGAACAGGATTTTTATCAGCGCCGTGACGAGGATGATGGACCAGCCCCAGTTGCCGACCAGCCCATGAACCCAGTTGAGCGTGGCGAACAACGGCTGGGCGAGCACGCTCAAGATGCCGAAGTCGACGGTGAGCTCCAAGTGCGGGCCGGTCGCCGCGAGCTGCGACTGCAATTTGGGGCCGACGAATAACTTTTCCCGCAGTTGCGTCTTTCCGCCTGCGGCCACCTCGGTCGCCGGACCTGTGATGCTCAACAGATATTCCTTATCGCGCACCTGCAGCTGGTATTTGTAGGGCAGGTTCCGTGGCGGCACGATGGCCGACACGAATTGGTGCTGCAGCGAGGCCGCCCAGCCGTTGTCAATGGTCTCGGAGAAATGGCTCTCGGTCTCGTTCTCCACGTTCAGATCGTGCGATTTCGAGCCGTCATAGACCGCCGGTCCCTTGAAGGAATAGGTCTCGACATCGAAATAGGAGCGCGATGGGTGCTCCCAGTGGCGCAGCAATTGCGAATACGGCGCCAACTTGCGCGGCGTCGAGCCTGCATTCTGCACGTCGTAGATCAGATCGATGGCATACAGCCCGCGCTTGAAAACGAATGTCTTGGTGACGGTCAACCCTTGGCCGTCGCTCCATGTCAAAGGCACGCTCAAGTCCGTCGCGCCCGCGGGAAGCACGTAAGACTTCTCGGCCGAAGACCAGGTCGCAAGATGGGTGGGCGCGGCCTCGCCGGCGCCGCCGATGAGACCCGTCTGCACGAGGTACAAGGAAAGCGGCTCGCCGCTCAAGAGTCTGACCGGGATGTTCGGCGTATCTTTGCGCAACGGATATTGCAGGAGGTCGGCTTGATCGAGCTCGCCGCCTTTCAAATTGATGACGATGTCGAGTACATCGGTGACTACGTGCAAGCGTTGCTCGGGCCCCGCGTCTGGCGCGGGCGCCTGAGGCGCCGGCGCGGCGAAGGCCGCCGGCGCGGACGCACTGGATGCGGTCGCCGTAGCAGCGTTCGGGGCCGCAGGCGTTGAGGGCGCTGCGGCAGGCGACGCCGTACTCGCGGCCTGCGGCACCGAGTCGCCGAGAGTAACGGGGGCGGTTTGCGTCGCTGCAGGATTTGTCCCGCCGGCCGTGGCCGGATAGTCATGCATCCATGCTTCGTAGTTGAAGTAGAGGATCGCGGCGAGCGCAATCCACAGCATCATGCGGGTGTTAGGCATTGATCATTCTCTTGCCGGCACGGGGTCGTAGCCGCCCTTGTGAAAGGGATGACAGCGTAGGAGGCGGCGCAGTCCGAGCCAGGCACCTCGCAAGGCCCCGTATCGTTCGATCGCGGTGTGCGCATAGCAGGAGCAGCTGGGATAGAAGCGGCACCTCGGCCCGAGCCACGGCGAGATCAGCAGCTGATATCCTCGAATGATCCACAAGAAGATTTTGCTCAAGGTGGACATCGTTCCGTAATCGACTTCCAATGCTTGTCGAGACTCGCGCGCAGTTCGCTCAAGGGGGCCTGGCGCGCGGCTTCCCGTGCGGAGACGGTGACATCGACCGGCGGTAGTGAGTGTTGGTTCAAACGAAAGGACTCTCGGGTGAGGCGCTTGATGCGATTCCTTGCGACCGCGGTGCCGAAGGTACGCGTCGCGATGCTCAATCCCAATCGAGGATAGGTTTCATGATTCGCCAGGACCGATAAACTAAAAAATGCGTCGGCAAACTTTTTGCCGCGCCGCTTCACTTCGCGAAATTCGGCCGGCTGATGCAAACGCTTGCGCGGCTCGAACGTCAGTTTACGGATCTAGACGCTCCTGAAAAGCGTCAGGGACAGAGGCGCTTGCGCCCCTTGGCTCGACGGCGCGCGAGCAATCGACGACCGCTCTTCGTGGCCATACGCGCGCGAAAACCGTGGGTGCGGGCACGATGTAAATTACTTGGGTTGAAAGTACGTTTCATAGCGCAACTCGAACAAAACCACGGGCCAAATCAATCGATTGGGAGATTTACGAAAGGCGGCAAGGGTACTGAGCGAGCATGGATGTGTCAATAGACGCCTTGCCACGTTGGAGCTAGACTCCCTGCCCTTTCGTCTACCTTTGCCCCGCTACCCAACATCTTGAGGAGAGCGCTCTTGTCGGAGTCGCTGTGGAACCGCTGTCTGCGAGTGCTCGAGAGCGAACTCCCGGAGCAGCAGTTCAACACCTGGGTGCGGCCCCTTCAGGCGATCGAGCGAGACGGGGAACTGAAGCTCCTGGCGCCCAACCGCTATGTGATCGAATGGCTGGGCCAGAACTCGCTGCCCAGGATCAAGGAGCTCATTCGCTCGTTCGCGCTAGAGCCGGTCCCGGAGGTGGTCCTCGATGTGGGCACGCGAGCGGGCGCCACGGCCCCGGTCGTGACGGTCAACGGCGGCCACACGGCACCGAACGGCGCGGCGCCGAGAGTCCGAAGGCTCGCGCCCTCGGTGCTCGGTGGTCCTATCAACTCCAGTTTTA
Organism: Steroidobacteraceae bacterium; assembly: GCA_035569355.1. GTDB lineage: Bacteria > Pseudomonadota > Gammaproteobacteria > Steroidobacterales > Steroidobacteraceae > Bog-1198. The sequence continues at coordinate 1,245 of DATMNF010000037.1, read as the reverse complement.
CCTTCGACAGCTTCGTCGAGGGGAAGAGCAATCAGCTGGCCAAGGCCGCCGCGATTCAAGTCGCGGGCAATCCAGGCAAGGCCTATAACCCGCTGTTCATCTACGGGGGGGTCGGACTCGGTAAGACCCATCTCATGCACGCCGTGGCCAACAGGATCAAGGAGAACCATTCGGAGGCGCGGCTCGCCTACGTGCACAGCGAACGATTCGTGGGTGACATGGTGAAGGCCTTGCAGCACAACACCATCAACGAATTCAAGACCGCGTATCGCTCCTTGGACGCGTTGATGATCGACGATATTCAGTTCTTTGCCGGAAAGGAGCGCTCCCAAGAGGAGTTCTTCCACACCTTCAACGCCCTGTTGGAAAGCCAACAGCAGGTGATATTGACCTGCGATCGATATCCGAAAGAGGTCGCCGGACTCGAAGAACGGTTGAAATCGCGGTTCGGCTGGGGTTTGACGGTGGCGATCGAGCCGCCCGAGCTGGAAACCTGCGTCGCGATCCTGATGAGCAAGGCGGCGATGTCCCAGGTCGATTTGCCGGAAGAAGTGGCATTCTTCGTGGCCAAGCGCATTCGTTCGAATGTCCGCGAACTCGAGGGCGCGCTGCGCAGAGTCGTGGCGACGTCGAACTTCACGGGGCGGCCGATCACTCTGGATTTGGTCAAGGAGGCCTTGCGCGACCTATTGGCCCTGCAAGAAAAACTCGTGACCGTGGAAAACATTCAGAAGACGGTCGCGGAATACTACAAAATCAGAATCGCTGATTTGCTGTCGAAGCGTCGCAGCCGTTCCATCGCCCGGCCGCGTCAGGTCGCGATGGCGCTGGCCAAGGAGCTCACCAACCATAGCCTGCCGGAGATCGGTGACGCTTTTGGCGGCCGAGATCACACGACGGTGCTGCACGCCTGTAGGCGAGTCAAGGAGTTACGCGAGACCGAGCGCAGAATTGGCGAGGACTATATGAACCTGTTGAGAACCCTGGCTGGATAGGGTACGAAAAGCTGTGGATGGCGCTGTGGATAAAGATATCCACAGGACGATGACAGTTTCCAAGCGGCAAGTGGACAGGAGTAGGATACGGTTACGGTGCTTGTAGGATATTGATTATTATTGAGTTTTTGGAGTTATACCGGCGATGCGGCGGCTTCATAATCATAGTAATAATCTCTTTTAAGAATCTAAATCCAAGATTGATGAGACGGGTGTGTCCATGAAATTGACGGCGGAGCGCGAGAAGTTA
>DATMNF010000036.1:0-2919 GCA_035569355.1 Steroidobacteraceae bacterium | reverse complement strand
TCAGGAAAGCTTGACGTCCGATTCGAGAAGAATGGTCTTGGGCTCCAGATAGGCACGCAGGCCCGGCACACCACCTTCGCGGCCCACGCCCGACTGCTTGAACCCACCAAATGAAATGGTGAAGTCGTTCTTAAATCCGTTGTGCCCGACCGAACCTGAGCGCAGCTGGCGCGCCACATTTAAGGCACGGTGGCTGTCACTCGTAAAAACAGAGGCGTTGAGGCCATAGTTGCTGTCGTTGGCCATGGCGACCGCGTGATCCTCGCTGTCCGCAGGAATTACGCTTAGAACGGGGCCGAAGATTTCCTCGCGGGCGATCGTCGCGCGATTATCTACATTGCCGAATAGCGTCGGCGCGACATAGTATTTTGGATCGAGCCCCTCCGGCACCCCACCGCCCGTAACGAGACACGCTCCCTCGCGCCGGCCGATCGCAATGTAATCCATCACCCGCGCGCATTGACGGCTCGAAGCCAGCGGCCCCATGCCCATACCCTCAGCGAATGGATTGCCGACACGCACCTGCGCAAAGCGATCAGCGATCGCGTCAAGCACGCGATCGTGCTTGTTGCGCGGCACGATGATCCGGGTCAGCGCTGCGCAAATCTGCCCTGACAACAACGTTGTCGCCGGCACGATCGCGTTAGCAAAGGTATCAATGTCATAGTCATCGAGCAAGATCGCGGGAGACTTGCCACCGAGCTCCAACGTGCAGCGCGCGACGCGTTCCGCACAGATCGCGCCAATCTTCTTCCCTGCTGCGGTCGATCCTGTGAAGCTGACCTTGTCGATACCCGGATGACGGACAAGCAGCTCAGATACTTCGCGGTCGGCAGTGATCAAGTTGAACACGCCGGGCGGCAATCCGGCGGCATCAATTGCCTCCGCCAGCGCAATCAGCGTGGCCGGTGCCTCGGGCGATGCCTTCAGCACCACCGTGCAGCCGGCGAGCAGTGCAGGCGCAAGCTTCCACGCGGCCAGCATCAGCGGCCCATTCCACGGGACGATCGCGGCGCAAACACCGACCGGCTCGTGCACTAGATAGCCCGCGCCGCCAATGGCGGGTGTGCGTGGCTCAACGAACTCGAAGCTGCTCGCCATCGCTGCATAGAAATCGAACGCCCCCGCAAAATGCGGGACAAAGGCCACCGCCATACCGAAAAGCGCCCCCATCTCTGCCGCCTGAAGACCGCCCATCATTTCCGCCCGCGCGTTGATCTCGCGGCTGATGGCGGACAGTTTTTCTGCGCGTTCAAGGTGAGTCAGGCGCGGCCAGGTACCCTCGTCGAAGGCTCGCCGTGCGGCCACGACGGCGGCGTCAACGTCAGCGGCGCCGGCTTCCGCCACCGCGATGAAACGCTCGCCGCTACCGGGAGAGATCAGTGTTCGCGTCGCACCGCCCACCGGAGCTATCCATTGGCCGCCAATAAACAGCCGCTCCGGGTGTTTTAGAACGAAGGCAAAATCTCGCTCGCTGCGGCGGGCTGTTGCGGCTGTCGTCACTTGCTATCCTCCAATATCATCGCTGCACCCTTCTCGCCGATCACCATACAGATGGCATTCGTATTGCCGGAAGGAACCTGCGGAATTATCGAACAGTCGACTACTCGCAATCCCTCGACACCGATCACGCGCAGTCGCGGATCGACGACTGCACGATCATCGACCCCCATCTTCGCGGTGCCACACGCGTGGTAGGACGGACCGGCCGACTCGCGGATGAAATGTTCCAACGCAGCGTCGCTATCGACCCCATCGCCCGGCATGAATTCGTCCTCAAAATACGGTGCAAATGCCCGAGTTCGGAACAGCGATTGGCCAAGACGCACGCCCTGTTTCAACAGTCCGACTTCACGCTCGTCGGACAGCATGTTGGGGTGAATTTTCGGTGGTTCCATCGGATTCGCCGAACGCAGCTCGACCCGCCCATTGCTCGAGGACCGATTGACATTGACGAGCAGGGTAACCGCCGGCCTATCGAGCCACTTCACCCCGTCCGGCGTGACCTCGTTGGCTAGCGCCCCGAAGTGAAATTGCAGGTCGGGATACTTAAGATCAGCACTTGTCTTTGCAAATGCAATAGCGGGGAAGATGAACGTCGCCGGGCCGCCGCGAGTCAGCGCCCATCGCAATCCAATTCTTAGCTGACCCAGCGGCCCCATATCCATATTGGTAGTGCGCACGTTGACAAAGGCCTTAATTGGAACTCCGGGGTGTTCCTGAAGGTTCAGGCCGACATGCGGATTGTCGTGCACAACCGGGATGCCGTGCGCGCTCAGCTGCTGAGGGTCGCCGATCCCCGATAACATCAGGAGCTTGGGTGTGTTGAAGGCGCTTGCGCTCAGCACTACGTCGCCGCGGCAGCGCTCGATGCGCGCGGTGCCATCGTGCTCGAATTCGACTCCCACGGCGCGCTTGCCCTGTAACACTACCCGCCGCACCATGGCGCCGGTCAGAATCGTGAGGTTGTCGCGAGTGATTGCCGAATCGAGATAGGCCTGGGCGGTACTCGCACGATAACCATTGCACTGGTTGACGTGGGCAATCGCGGCGCCGGTCTGGATTTCGCCGTTATATCGTGGGTTATTGGGTATGCCGAGCCCCTTCATCGCCTCGATGAAGACATGGGCAAGCGCTGGCTCCCCCTTGTTCTGAACAATGTGAACCGGGCCGCTGCTTCCATACTGCCCCTGCAGCGTTCCCTCGCCATGCTCTAACTTACGGAAATAGGCCAGCAGCGAATCATAGTCCCAGCCGGAATTGCCCCGCTGCGCCCAGCCGTCATAGTCTCCGCGATTACCTCGCACATAAATCGTGCCGTTCAGAATCGAGGATCCTCCGAGCACTTTGCCGCGCGACCACATCTCTACCTTGTTGTTGCGCGTCGGGTCCGGTTCCGTCATGAACATCCAGTCGCAC
>DATMNF010000035.1:0-7565 GCA_035569355.1 Steroidobacteraceae bacterium | reverse complement strand
CTGCGCCTTGATGATTTTCTGATCCGGATCCATCGCCCAGACTTCGGGTGTCTGTCCCACGAGGTCGCGAATGGGAACGCGGCGCCCGTCGGCCAGACACACCAGCGTCTCGCCGGTGACGCATTCACGAAGATCCGACATCACCGGCTTCTTCTCGACCCGCTGCTCGACGCCGCGGTTGAGCTGCGACAGGGCGATCACCGGAACCTTCAATTCTCTCGCGAGCGCCTTGAGAGAGCGCGAAATCTCCGAGATTTCGGTCGCGCGATTCTCCTTGGTGCCCGCCACCTGCATGAGCTGCAGGTAATCGACCACGATCAAATCCAGTCCCCGCTCGCGCTTCAAACGCCGCGCGCGCGCGCGAATTTCCGTGGGCGTCAGCGCCGGCGTCTCGTCGATGAAGATGTTCGCGCTGCTGAGCTGCGTCATGGCGGAATCGATTCGCGGCCAATCTTCCTCGTGCAAGCGGCCCGAGCGCAGGTTGCTTTGATTGATGCGGCCCAAGGACGAAATCATGCGCATGGTGAGCGACTCGGCCGACATCTCCATGCTGAATATCGCCGCCGACTTGTTCGAACCCAACGCCGCATTCTCCGCCATGTTGACCGCAAGCGTGGTTTTGCCCATCGAGGGGCGGCCGGCGACGATGATCAAGTCGCCGGCCTGCAAACCCGATGTCATCAGATCAAGCTGCTTGAATCCGGTCGGAATGCCGGTCAACTTGCCATCGGAGTGATACAGCTCGTCGATGCGATTGACGACTTCGGGCAAAATGCTCTTGACCGTCCTGAAGCCGACCTTGCCGCGGGAACCCGCTTCCGCGATTTCGAACACCGCGCGTTCGGCATCGTCGACGATTTCCTTCGCTTCGCGGCCTTCGGGCTCAAGCGCGCTGCCGACGATGAGGTTGCCCGCAGTAATGAGCTGCCGCAGCACCGAGCGCTCCCGCACGATATCCGCGTAGGCCCGAATGTTGGCCGAGGTGGGCGTGTCGCGCGCCAATGACCCCAAGTAGGACAGCCCGCCCGCCTGATCGAGCAAGCCCAGACTCTCCAGGTGCCCCGACAGGGTAACGGCGTCGCAGGGCTGATTGCGCTCGACCAAGGCGGCGACGGATTCGAAAATCAGCCGGTGATCGTTGCGGTAGAAATCCTGCGCCTGGACCCGGTCGGCGATTTGATCCCAAGCGGCGGAATCGAGCATCAATCCGCCCAGCACCGACTGCTCGGCTTCGACCGAATGCGGAGGCAGGCGCAGGCCGTCGCCTGCGCCTAGGGAACGAGTGCCGACGCGACTAGCCATGCGCGCTCCTGGAGGCTCCCGGGACGCGATTGCCGGCCGCTATTCTTCGGCGACGATTGTGACCGTCAAGGTCACATCAACGTCAGTGTGCAGATGCAACTGAACCTGATGCTCGCCCGTGACGCGGATCGGTCCCGTCGGCATTCGCACTTCGCTGCGGCTGATCGGCTGACCCGCTTTGACGGACGCTTCGGCGATATCGGCGGTGCCGATGGAGCCGAACAGCTTGCCTTCCGCGCCTGCCTTGGCGACGAGTTCGAGCTTGAAGTTCTCGAACTTGACCGCGCGCGCCTGCGCCGCTGCCAGTTCCTGATTTGCTTTGGCTTCGAGCTCGTGGCGCTGCGCTTCGAACTTGGCGATGTTGGCGGCCGTCGCCATCGTGGCCCGGCCGGTGGGCACCAGGAAGTTGCGCGCGTAGCCCGACTTCACCTTGACGCGATCGCCGATTTGGCCGAGGTTCGCGACCTTCTGCAACAGTATGACTTCCATAGTAGCTTACCGTTAATGCTGATCGGTGTACGGCAGCAAGGCCAAGAAGCGCGCGCGACGAATCGCGAGCTGCAGCTGGCGCTGATAGTGGGCCCGCGTGCCCGTGATGCGGCTCGGAACGATCTTGCCGGTTTCGGTGATATAGCTCTTGAGCGTCGTCAGATCCTTGTAGTCGATCTGCTTGACGTCATCAGCCGTGAAGCGGCAGAACTTTTTGCGGCGAAAAAAACGTGCCATGTCGTTCTCCTGTTACCGTGCGCCCATGGGCATGTCGTCGTCATCGCCGTCGTCGCCGAAGTCGTCGTGGCGGCGCGCATTCTCATCCGGCGCACGCGCCATCGGCGAAGGCTCGGTGACGGCCTCGTCCATTCTGACCACCAAGCTGCGCAGCACCGCGTCGCTGAAGCGAAATGAGCCCTTGAGCTCGTCGATCGTCTTTTGATCGCATTCGATGTTGAGCAGAATGTAGTGCGCCTTGTGCACCTTGGCGATCGGGAAGGTCAGCTGACGCCGGCCCCAGTCTTCGAAACGATGCACCCCGCCGCCGCCGGCACTGATCATGCCCTTGTAGCGATCGACCATCGCAGGAACTTGCTCGCTCTGGTCCGGATGGACCAGGAGCACGATTTCATAATGCCGCATTGTAGGCTCCCTACGGTTTAAGCCTCCCGTTGCGAGCGGTGAGGCAAGGAGTAAGGCCGGTCAGCCGGCGAAAAAAGAGCGCGAAGGATACTCGTTTGGGCCGGTGCAGGTCAACTTGACCGCTGGCGGCGCGCCTCGAAGAGAGCCACCCCTGCAGCCACCGATACGTTGAGGGACTCGACCTGGCCGGCCATGGGAATGCGCAGCAGAAAATCGCAGCGCTCCCGCGTCAGGCGGCGCATTCCGCCGCCCTCGGCCCCGAGCACCAGGGCGAGCGGGCGCCTCAAATCCGCCGCGTAGAGCGTCTGCGGCGCTTCTGCGTCGGTTCCAACGACCCAAATACCTCGCTCCTTGAGCATATCGATGGCGCGTGCGAGGTTGGTGACGCTCGCCACCGGGACGAATTCCGCGGCTCCCGCCGCAACCTTGCGGACCACCCCGTCCACCGCGGCCGCGCGATCCTTCGGGATGAGCAGCGCGTGGGCGCCGGCGGCATCGGCCGTGCGCAGACAGGCGCCGAGGTTATGCGGATCGGTGACGCCGTCGAGAATGAGCAGCAAGGGATCCGCCGCGATTTGACCTAACGCCTTGATCAGATCGTGCTCATCCCACGCCTTGAGCGGCCGCACCGCCGCCACCGCTCCTTGGTGCGCGACGTCCCCTACTAGCTTCGATAGAGTCTCGCCGCCCACGGATTGAGCGCGGACCCCCGCCTTCTGCGCTCGCTCTCTTAATTCGCGAGTGCGCACGTCATCGCGCGGCTGCCCCACCCAGAGTTCCAAAACCCGCTCCGGCGCCCGCTCGAGCACCGAGTTGACGGCATGCAACCCATAGACCAGGTTGCGCTTCGAATCAGCCACGCCCGCCGCGCCCGCGTTTGCCGCCGCCGCGGCCGCCGCGTTGCATCGCTGCGCCGCGCCGCAATCCCGCGCCGCGCCGCGGCGCTCGCACGGTACCGTGACTTCTGGATCCCTCGGCATCGAGCAGTTCGAAATCGATCTGACGCTGAGTGAGGTCGACGCGGCTCAGGCGCACCCTCACCGAGTCGCCCATCTGCCAGCGGCGGCCTGTGCGTTGGCCCACCAAGCCCATGCCGCCGGCTTCGAGCTCCCAATAGTCGCCCGGGATGGCGGAAATATGCACCAATCCGTCGATGGGCATTTCCTTCAGCTGCACGAATAGACCGAATTCGAGTGCGCTGGTAATTGTGGCATCGAACGTTTCGCCGACCCGCGGCTGCAGATACAAGCACTTGAGGTAGCCCATCACATCGCGCGATGCGTCGTCGGCGCGACGCTCGCGCTGCGAACTCTCCAATCCCAGCGTCTGCAACTCCGCGGTGCTGTAACGATGCCCCGATGCCGAATGGGGCAATGCCGCGGCCTTGATCGCCCGGTGCACGAGCAAGTCGGGATAGCGGCGGATCGGCGACGTGAAGTGTGCGTACTCCTCGAGCGCGAGGCCGAAGTGGCCTATGTTGGTTTGCTGGTACACCGCCTGCGCCAGCGAGCGGATCACCAGGCTCTCGAGCAGTTGACCGTCGGGCCGCGCGGCCAGTCGGTCGACCAATTGGCGAAATTCCCGGGGAGTCGGCTTCTCCGAGAACGCCGCGCCCACTTGCAAGGCATTCAGCACCTTCTGCAGTTCGGTGACTCGCTTGTCCTCCGGCTGACCGTGCACGCGGTAAAGACTCCCCGCCTTGGCGAGCCGCAAAGCAACCGCCGCTTCGACATTCGCGGCGATCATGCACTCCTCGATCAGGCGGTGCGCATCGTTGCGCATCACGGCATAGAAGCCCTCGATCCTCCCATCGCTGCCGATACGCGCCTTGACCTCGCCGCCCCGAAAGTCCAGCGCACCGCGAGCGTCGCGCGCCTCTTTGAGCGCGCCATAGACCGCATACAACGTTTGCAGGGAGGTGCGCACCTCGGGCGCCAAAACCGTCGCCGCCGCGCCGCGCGGATTTTCCAGGTAAGCCCATGCCTCATCGTAGGTGAGCCGCGCGTGCGAGCGAATCACCGCTTCGTAGAACCGACTCTTGCTCAACTTGCCGTTCTTGCTGACGCGCATATCGCAGACGAATGCCAGGCGTTCGACGCGCGGCATCAGCGAGCACAAATGGTTGGAGAGGTGTTCCGGCAGCATGGGAATGACCCGATCCGGAAAATAGACGGACGTGGCGCGCGAGCGTGCTTCAGCGTCCAACTCCGTGCCGTAGCGCACGTAATGGCTGACATCGGCAATGGCGACGATGAGCCGCCAGCCGCCGCCGCGCACGGGCTCTGCATATACGGCATCGTCGAAGTCTTTTGCATCCTCGCCGTCGATGGTCACGAGCGGCAACTCGCGCAGATCCTCTCGACCCTGCAGGTCCGCCGCCTGTACTTCCGGAGCAAAGCGATTGGCGGCGCGGATGACCTCTGGCGGAAACTCCTGCGGCAGGTCGTGCCTCAAAATCGCAAAGCGAGCGGCGAGGTCCGATGGACGCAGGTTCTCGAGCACTTCGACGATGCGGCCATGCGCCGGAGTATCACCTTGCGGGCGCTTGGTCACTTCAACCACGACATGGTCGCCATCCTCGGCGCCGTGCCGATCTCGCGCGGCCACTTCCACCGAATACCAATGACCCGGATCCTCAGGTGTCACCGTGCCGCGGCCTTCGCCCGCGTGCCAAACGCCGCCGATGCGCGACGGTGCATCGCCGATGCGCCGGATCAAGCGCGCAATGCGGCGGCCGCGCTCGTTCATGCCCACGGCAAGGGCCTCGACGCGGTCCCCGTGCATCAGGGTCGCGGTGTCGGCCCGCGCCAGAACCAGGGGTGCCGAGCCATCGTCCGGCACCACCAGCACATCGCCGTTGGCGCGGCCGCGCACTCTGCCGGCAACGCGCTCGCCTTCGCCCGCCGTCGCAAAGCCGTTCGGTCCCTCGATCGCCTGACCGTCCCGCACCATCGCCGCCAGACGTTTGGCCAGTGCGTCGCGCTGCGCGGCGCCATTCAAGCCAAGGCGCTTCGCGAGACGCGCCGCCGTCAACGGCTCGGGCGCCTCAGCCAGATGTTTGAGCAGCAACTCACGGCTCGCGATGGGATCCGCATAGCGAGATTTCTCGAGTTCCAAATTGGGGTCCTCGCGGCGCCAATCCGCAGCCGGCGCCGTCGCCCGACTCGGTTTTGGCCGCCGCGAGCCCGTCGGTCCGCGTCGTGTCATAGAGCCTTATCGAAGTCCTTCAGGGGTACGCAAATCTCGGCGTCCTTGAGACGGGGAGGCCGATTGATAAGCCGGGAAGGTTATCAGCTTTGCAAGGTCTGCCGGCCATTCATTGACAAGCCTAGGGTCAGTGCGTACATTTCTGCGCCTCGCGTGCGGCGGACCCATCTTGCCCAGGTGGCGGAACTGGTAGACGCGCTGGTTTCAGGTACCAGTGGAGCAATTCGTGGAGGTTCGAGTCCTCTCCTGGGCACCACCCCTGCCATCTCGGCACTTTACCTTTATATTCAATGTGTTATGAGCATGTCGAAAGCCTCGAACCTTTGCAGCGCTCTTAACTCTTGATTCCCCTGGAACACCTACCGGCCGATGGGGTCCCCCTTTTCGAAGCGCGTATCGCTTGGACCCGTTCCCGTTATGAAAACTGTCGCGGGCTGCTCACCCGTGAAGGCGAAGTGCGGCGCGTTCGCGGGTTCTGTATAGAACGCGCCCTGCGTAAGTACGCTCGTCTGAGCGTCGTCGGCCTTGCTGCCGTATCCAAAGTGCCATTCACCCGAGACAACCATTGCAAGCCGATTATCGCGGTGGGAATGCGCCGCGATGTGAGTGTGCGCCGGTATCTTGAGCTCGATGGCATAGGGGCCAGCTTTGGCAGGATTGCCGGACAGCACAATTGTCTCAATTCCACCGACTCCTGATGTCCCGGCACCCGCCCCGCTTCGCGCCAGGGCGCCAATCTCGGCAACACCGAGAGTGCGTGAGTGTAAGGGGCTCTCGGCGGACAGGAAATCCACAATGGCGGAAACTGTCGCTTGGGGCTGCTCCTCCATCAACCAGTGACCCGAATCCGTGATGACAACTTCACGAACATTGTCGGCCGCAAATCTCATGATGTAGGCCATGGTCGAACCCAGGGAATGATTGCCTCCGATTGCCAGCACGGGCATTTGCAGCCGGCCGCGTGCAACGGCTGTTTTGTTATCGACCACGTCCCGATCGAACGCCGCAAATTGGGCAAATCCCGCGTGGATGCGCCCCGGCTTTGCATAGAGTTGCGCATAATGCGCGCGTGAGGCCTCGTCGAACTTTGAAGGGTCTGCGGCAAAGTCATTCCAGAAGCGATCGAGATAGATTCGCTCGCGGCCTGCAACCAGCCTCTCCATGTCGATTCCACCGAACCTGAAATGCCAGAGCAGAGGGCTTTTCAAAATATCCTCCCATGGCCCAACCCCAGGGACGGGCGCGTCCATCATCACGAGCTTTGTCGTGCGCTCCGGATACGCTTCCGCAAATGCAAAAGCGACCATATTGCCAATGTCATGTCCGACAATGCCGGCGTTTGCGACATGAAGTGTGTCCAGAACGTCCGCGATGTCTTTGGCTTGATTCATCTTCTCAAAACCTTGATCTGTAACCGCCGACAGACCCATACCGCGAAGATCCGGGACAATCACCGTATGCTCGGCCGCGAGCGACGCGGCAAGCGGCGCCCACATGTCGCCGGTGTCTCCGTAGCCATGCAGCAGCACTACGGCGGGTCCTGTTCCGCCGACTCGGACGTGAAGCGTCGTTCCGTTGGCCCGGACCTCTTGAACGCTGAAACCGCTCGGGTAAGGCTGGATCATCGCAGCCGCGGGCAGCGCCCCAACGGAGATGAGGAAGGCAAAGGCACCGAGTGTTCTCCAGGTCATGGACCCTCCGCAAATCGATTAGTCTTTGCGAGAGCACTGCTCGCAAACGCCGTTTCTTAGAATACTTTGTGCAGACGTGTTATATACCGATCAGTATATAAGTATTGACGCCGTCACTGATAGAAGTCAAGTAAATTATGTACCGATTGGTCGGGAATACTCGACGAGGAGAATGCCTACGTGACCGGCCGTCCGAGAGAGTTCGACATAGATAGGGCCCTTGAGCGCGCCATG
>DATMNF010000034.1:0-18009 GCA_035569355.1 Steroidobacteraceae bacterium | reverse complement strand
AACGGGCGCAAGCCCGGCGGGGACGGCACGCTCGAGTACGCGCGCCTCCCAAGCGCGATCGAGGCCCAGCGAGATGCGATCCGCGCCCGCCACGCGCAGGGCGTACGCGCGCCCGTCGCGCAGGACCCGAAAGGTCTCATTCACCAGACCCTGACTCAGCTGACGAATGCTGACTTTCCCTTCGCCCGGCACGTGGCGGGCAGCCACGCTCTCGAGTTCATGCTGCAGCATATGCAGGCGCCGGTAGGGAACGGCGCCATTGCCGCATACCGATCGCGATTAGGACCAGGTAAAGGCCGAATAGCAGCATGGTGAGATATAAACGGCGGCTAAAGTACAGACACAAACTCACCGTATCGATCACCAGCCACCAATGCCAGTTCTCGTACACCTTGCGCGCGACCAGAAAAGTTGCGAACACGCTGGACCAGGTCACCATCGAATCCATGAAGGGCCATGCGGCCGGGGTGAAGCGTCGCAGAAAATAGGAGCTGACCACCGATAGGGCGACGACGCCCAGGAGACCCGCCACGTGGCGCGAAATCGGCCAGCGACTCACCGCAAGGGCGCCGCCGGCACTGCCGTGTTGCCACTGCCAGAATCCGTAGACCGCCATCGCGGCGTAGAAAGCGTTCAAGACCGACTCCATGTACAAGTGTGCGTCGAAGAGCACCCACACATAAAGACACGAGCTGATGAACGCAGCGATCCAGCACGCGAGATGCTGGCGTATCGCCAGCAGCAGGTACACCACCGCGAGCGTTGCCGCAATGAATTCGGTCCAACTCGTGTCGCGCCAAGCGACCACGAGCTGAACCGAAAGATCGTGAATCACCGGGTCGCGCCAGACCGGGACGCGCCTGCCGGGGGCGCATCAGCCGGCGAGGCCGAGTCCGAAGGCGCTAAACCGGGAAGCACCTTCATGACGAATACCATCTGCGGGGCGCCGGCGGCGGCCGCCGAGCGCGTCATCTCCTCAGTCAGCACCGCCATGATCTGATCGAGGGGACCCCAAATCTGAGTGGCCAACGCATTGGTCTGCACGCTCAAGTTTGGGTGGGTGTTCAGCCGGTCGATGAAGGCCTGAATAGGCGGCCGGAATTCGCCCGTCAGGGGATACATGCTAATTTCTACGGCGGAACGCATCTTAATGATTCACCTGCTCCCTACGCCGGCATTAACCGGGTCAGGTTCAACGGGTTCGCGGGCGACCGAATATTCGATTTCCCGCGTCTCAGGCCTCAAGACCACCCCAAGGTTTGCGGGAAGTGTAGCCTGAGGCCCGGATGCGTGCAAAACTCGTGCGATACACTGCGGAGGCACCCTTGCGCATTTTTCAGGTAGATGCATTTACAGCCACGCGATTCACCGGTAATCCGGCGACCGTAGTACTCGACGCGGACGGCCAGAGCGATCCCTTTCTGCTCGCCGTGGCGCGCGAGTTCTCACACGCTGAAGTCGCGTTCGTATCCGCGGCCAACGGACCTGACAGTGATGTTCGACTGCGCTTCTTCACGGCCCGCAAAGAGACGCCCTTTGTGGGACATGCGACCCTGGCAGCCCATGCCGTGCTGCTCGCCCTGGGGAGACGCAGCGCCGGCACGTGCCGTCAACAATCGGGCATCGGCATCATCGAGGTAACGGCCCATGTCGACTCGGTCGCGTCGGGCGCAAGCCCGCTGATAGAGTTTCGCCAGACCACGCCGGAACTGGACACTCCCCTGCCCTTCAAGACGACCCTGCGCGTCGCCGAGGCCCTGCGCCTCCCTGCGACCCAGCTGCATGAAATCATGCCGGCGCGAGTCGCCCGCAAGGGCAGCAGCCGGCTTCTCGTGCCGGTCGCCGATACGCGCCAGTTGGACATCCTTGCACCGAATATGGACACCCTGCTCTCGCTCGGCCTCGAGCTGGGGGTGGAGGGATTTTTTGTCTTTGCCTTGAATCGAAAGACTGACGAGTGGTCGAGCGAATCGCGCATGTTCTGCCCGGCGCTGGGAGTTCCGGAGGATCCAGTCAGCGGCAACGCGCATGCCATGCTGGCCGCTTATCTCTGGGATCTCGGTCAGTTCGGAAAGAATTCAACGAGCTTCATCGGCCACCAGGGCCGGCAAATGAATCGGCCGGGACAGGTCAACGTAAAGCTGGAAATCGACCAAGGGAACTTGGTGGCTGCGCACATCGGCGGCCACGCGATCATCGTCAGCGAGGGGACCCTGGCACACTAGGAGCCCCGAAAATACGAGTGCCAGGCCGGCGGCGCGGAATCGAGCCGCGGCTCAACTTGAAGCGGCAGCGGCCGGCGCAGCCGGCAAATCCAGCTTCAAGGACGCCGCCAAGGCGTCGGCCTTGCTCTTTACTTCTTTGGCGGTGTTCACCGCCTCGTCCATATTGCCGGAGGCAAACGCAGCCTGGGCCTTGGACCAGAGCGAGCTCGCATCCGCGAGGCCGCTCTTTGCCGCGGCAAGATCGATGCCCGCAGCCATTTTCTTGCTGGATTTCTTGCTCAGCAGGTCGATGCGGCTTTGGATCGCGGTAACCTCGCCCGGCAACGTTCCGGCGAGCGTGGTCCATTGCTCGTTGAGCGCCTTGAGGATCTCGTCCTTCTTGGCGGCCGCGGCCGTCGCGAGTCCCTGTGCCTCGCCGAGAAGCGCCGGCGCTCCCGTCACCACTGCGGCGTAGTCCTGCTTGTCGAAGGATGCCTTGAGCGCGCCGAGCTTGGATTGAACGTCGGCCAGCTGATCGGGCACGTACTTCGCGGCTTCGGCCGATGCGGCGGTTACCGTCGCCTCGATGTTGCCGATGAGTTTTTGTGCGGGTTCCTTCTGGCCAGCGCATGCCGCCAGGATGATCGCCGCCGTCGATATCAGGGCGTATCGGCTGACTCTTTGGACGAATTGCATGGGATCCTCTCCTGGGTGGCTGGTAGCACAGTGCGGGCGACCCCGGATTCTAGCTCAATTCGCGTCTCGCGCGCTCCAGCCACTCGGCCTGTGCCCTGCGATAGTGGGCAGGACCGAGCTGGGCGCCGTCCAACAGGTCCTTCAGAACGCGGTTCGCCGCCGCCAAGTTCCCGCGCCGCTTGAGCAACAGGCCGTACCGCAGGCGCGCCTCTGCGCCGGGATACCCCGGCGCAAGATTTGCATAGGCTCGTTCGGCCTCGTCAAACGCCTCGAGCGCCTCGAGAGTTCGCGCATAGAGAAGTTCGGCATCCGCGGATCTGAAGTCGGGATTGTGCTGCTTCAAGCGCTCGAGCGTTGCGCGAGCGGCCGTGTAGTCCCGCTTGGCGAACTGGGCCCGCGCCAATCCCAACAGCAAGGTCGGATCGTGCTCGAAAACCCCTTTCAATCCCCCTTGATAGACCTCGATCGCAGTGTCGTATTGGAGGCGCCCGAACAGCTCCTCGGCGAGCCGCCGGCGCGCGTCTACGTTGCCGGAGATTTCCACTTCGGCACTGGCGCGGCGCAGTTCACGGTCCGGATCGATCAAGCGCCGAACGTTCGTTCCGGCGCGCCGCGCGGTTCTTCCGCCAAGAACCTGCGGCAGAACCTCCACAACCACGTAGGCGATCGACCCAACCAGCGGCACGAGCGCGATCGCCCAAATCCAAAGCATGTTTCGTCCCGTCTTGATCACGTGCACGATCAAAGCGGCCTGAACGGCGATGGATAGTATCGGAACGAGGTACAAAGTCGGCTATCTCCGGATTCACGGCGCCCAGCTAGATGAACCTGTCTGAGTATTCCACGTGAGCCGCGGAATACTCAGACAGGCTCCTTGGGCCGAACCGAAGTATTGTAGCGAGAAATGCCGCCGCTCCAGCGGCCGGCGCGGCCCCCCGGCGCGCGGCACCCGCTAGCGGTCCGCTAGCGCTCCGCTACGCGGATCCGCCGCTCGACCTGATGGCAGTTGGACCATCCGATGTTCGACAGGGAATATCCCAACACGCGCTGGGAACGTGCATCGACGGTGACTTCCATTTCGCAGCCGTGAAAACCGGTCGGCGCTCCCGGAGGCTTCTGCGGCAGAAACCAGACGTATACCCACTTCGTGGCGGTCTGGTCGATCTTGCGAGGCTCACCGAACGCCTCCTGCAATCGGCTCACCGGTTTTCCGACATTGTCCGCGGCAATGCTCGGTACCGATCGAACCGCATAGCCGGAATGGCCGCACCCCGCTAGGCCAAGGATTCCGATGGCAACACCTACGGCCGTGACACGCAACATAATTCGCATCCTGAGTCTTTGAGTTCGAGGATCGCAGTCTTGCCCTCGACGCAAAGTCCTGCCGCCGACTCAAGTCGCAGAATGAAAATCTATCGGGTATGCGCGCCGATTATGTAAACGCAAGCCGTGCGTGATGCCGCCAGGCAGATCTTCCGGGTGATGCACGGCGACGATCAGCGTCAGCCGTGGCATCAGGTCTTGCAGCATTCGCTTGATGAGGGCGCGTTGCGCGGGATCGAGGCCGGTCAACGGCTCGTCCAGCAGCAAGATTCGCGCATCGGCCGCCATCGCGCGCGCAATGAGCGCGCGGCGCATTTGCCCGTACGACAACTCCCGCGGCCGGCGCTGTGCGAAGGATTGGAGACGGAAGAATCTCAGCCAGTATGCGGCCGCCCGGCGATCCTCCGCGGTCGGCTCATCGACGAGACCGATGCTCGAGTATCGGCCGCTCGCCACCAGATCGAACACACTGACGTTCACGGAATAGTCGCTTTGCAGCTCCGGCGAAACGTAGCCGATATGTCGCTTCCACTCGGCGATGGGCGTTCCCGGTGGATATCCGATGCGCTCGATTCGTCCGCCCGCGGCCGGCGACAAATCGCCGTATAGCAGCTTTAGAAAACTCGATTTTCCAGTGCCGTTGGCGCCATATATCGCCCAGTGCTCGCCGCTTCGCAATCGCCAATCGAGATCGCGCAGCACCAATCTGTAGTCGACGTACAAGTCGACGCAAGACATCTCAAGGAGCAAGGGGTAGCCCTCCGTCACCCTCGCCTTTTTCGCTCGCGCCGGATTGCGCGGGCTCTCGCCCGCCCGCACAGCGAGACGCTTGAGGTCCGAGGCGCGAATGCGTCTGACCGCACGCACGGATCCCGCCGCAAGCCTCAGCATGCGGCTCGTCCCCGGCGGCACATCGGCCGCTCGATGCGCGGTCGCCACCCACGACTGCCCCCGGCGCACGGCCGCCTCGAGCACCGTGTCGATGCGCCGGCGGTAGTCGCTGTCGAGACCGTTGTAAAGCTCGTCCAACAGCAGCCAGTCCGGCCCCTGTACCAGGGCCCGCGCCAACAGGGCAAGACGTCTTTGTCCATACGACAGGGACAGGAATTCACGGGTCGCATGACGATACAAACCGCAGATCCGCAACGTCGCGGACACGCGCCGGGCCTCTGCCGCGGTGACGGGCAGGAGCTTAAGATCCGTTCCCTGCAAGCCGGTCGCCACCAAATCGCGCACGCAAAGGTTCCAACCATAGCGCGCATATTTGTCCTGCTGCTCGGCGCCTACGTACGCGACCCGCCGCTTGGCTTCGATCAGATCGACCTCTTGGCGGCCCGCGCGATAGCTGCGGCCGTCGCTGCGCCCCTTGTCGCGGCCGTCCGGCGTCGGCCAGACATCGCCGCTCAGAAGTTTGAGCAACTGCGTCTTGCCGGCGCCGTTCTCGCCGAGCAGCGCCCAGCGCTCCCCGGGCCGCAGGCGCCAAGAAATCTCGCGCAAAGCCCATTTGCCGCCGCGCCGCACGCTCACTGCGCGCAGCGACATCGCGAGGCGGCCCTTCATTGCTGCTCAAGCCGCCAGCGGCCGTCGCGTTCGCCCGCGCGGCGGTCTCGCGCCAGCTTGATCAGGTGCGCCTCTAAGGTCAGTCGCGCCCAGCGGTGCCGATCCACCGCGACGTCATCGTAAACCACCGCCGTGAGCTCATCGAGCGTAGCGTCGCCCAGGCGGTCCAAGGACCGCAAAACCTTATCCTCGCGGGCGAGGCGGTGCGCGCGCAAGGCTTTGAGGACCTGCTTGCCGTGCTGCATGAGGCTGCCGTGCCCCGGTGCAATGTGCTCGAAGTCGTGCGCCGCGAGCCGGTCGAGGGAGTGCAGGTACGCCGACATGTCGCCGTCCGGCGCCAAAATCACCGGTGACACCCCTTCGAGCACGTGATCGCCGGTGAACAGCAGCCGCTCGCGCTCGAGCAAGTAGCAGACGCAATTGGACGCGTGTCCCGGAGTATGGATCGCGGTCAACTGACAATCGCCCAGTTCCAGGCGCTCGCCATCGCCCGGTAGATGTTGAGGAGCGAAGGTCGCGTCCTGTCGACCATCCGCGGGCGGCGACAATCCGATGAGTCTTGCGCCCGTGCGCTCGGCGAGCCGGCTCGCCAGCGGCGAATGATCCGGGTGCGTGTGGGTCACGATGATCCAGCGAATGGCCGGCCCGGCGGCGGTTAAAATGGCATCCAAGTGCCGGGTGTCGTCGGGTCCGGGATCGAGTACCGCGACTTCACGTAATCCGAGCAGGTAGGTGTTGGTCCCGGGTCCCGTCATCAGCCCTGCATTGCTTGCGACGATACGGCGCACGCCCTGGCCCAAGGTCACGCACTTCTCGGCGGCGAGTTCGGATCCGGCCACGACGGGCGTCATGGCGGATATCATGCCGAACTTCATCTGCTTTAATTAAATTTTTTCAGGTCATCGGCGGCGTCCGGTGAGGCACGCGTGTTTTTGCGAATATTCGGCGTGTTAGTGACCTCGGTCGCATTTTAAGGTAGTTGCGATGAGCAGCGGAGCAGCTACACTTGGGTACATGTCAAAGTCACCGAACGCCAGACGAATTGGTGGTCCACTGTCCTGGGAACAATTGGCACGTCCTGACACCGAGCAGTGCCAGCGATTCTTGGCCGAGTCGTTGTCGCTGCTGCTTGCCGACCTGCTCCGATCGGTGCTGTCCGACGCCAGCCCGGCCTTGCCGGCGGACGAATCCGCGGTCGAGCGCTATCGCAACCTGGCTGACTCCCTGGCGGACGGAGAGTCGCGACGCCGCACCAGCCTCGGAATAACGCGCGCCGGGCTCGCCAAACGCTGCGTGACTTGGCTCAAATTGCTCTTGACACCGCCGCCGAATGCCCAGTCAACGGCGGCAATGCGCGAATTCGTCGACGCTTTAGGGCTGTTCCCGGCACTTTTCGACAGCGAGCCGTCCGCCCGGTCGCGGCGGGCTCGGCTTACTTGGCTCCTGACGCATGACAGACGGCTCGACGCAAGCACCCGGGAGGCGGCCACAGCCCTCATCGAGGCTTGCGAGCACCTCGGGGTTCTGCTATGGCCGGATGCCGAGACGGCGTAACCTGAGCCGAGACGCATTCCCGTGTCAATCGCCTGAACAGGCGTATAATAGCCGGCCGACCCCCGTTGATCGTAGGGGCCGGAAGGCCGGAGCTCTGAATGCAAACATCCCCCACCCCTGAAACGCAAGTCCCGGCCGAGCCGCCTGCGGATAAGTCGCGCTTCAAATTCCAGAAATTGCTGCAGCCGTTCACCATCGAGCGCGGCATTGCCACACCCATCATTTGGTTTTTACTGGATTGGCTGGTGCTGGGTGTGTCGATCGCCAGTCTGCTTTTTGTGGAGGCCTGGTGGGTCAAGGTATTCGCATCGCTGGTGGCAGCCCTTTGGATTGCGCGCTTGTTCGTGATCGGACACGACGCCTGCCACGGCTCCTACACGCCCAACAAAACTCTCAACAAGTGGATCGGTAGAATCGCCTTCTTGCCGTCGTTGACGCCGTACAGTTTGTGGGAGATTGGTCATAACCTCGCGCATCACGGCTTCACCAACCTCAAGGGCCGCGACTACGTTTGGACGCCCTTCTCGCCCTCCGAGTTTGCGCGCTTGTCGCGGATCCGGCGCCACCTCGAGCGCATTTACCGCAGCGGCGTCGGTCAGGGCGTGTACTACATGATCGAAATGTGGTGGAAGAAGCTCTTCTTTCCGGGACGCAAGCATGTGTCGACTCGTCGGATCAGCTATACCTGGGACAGCCTGTTGGTGGCGGCCTTCGGCATCCTTTGGGTCGGCGGTTTGGTCGCATGGGGCGTCTACAGCGGCAGGTCGATTTGGTCGCTGTTGGTATTCGGATTCGTGGTGCCCTTCTTCCTGTGGAACTGCTTGATGGGCTTCGTCATCTATGTGCAGCACACACACCCGCGCGTCGCCTGGTACGAGCGGCGCGACGAGTGGTCCGCGAATGCAGGCTATGCGACGACGACCGTGCACATCAAGCTCATGCGGCCGCTCGACGGTTTGATTCACTACATCCTCGAGCACGGCGCACACCACGTGAATATGGGAATACCGCTCTACCGCCTCAAAGAGGCTCAGGCGCGGCTCACCGCCACGCTCGATGAGCGGCTGAACTCCGAGGTCTTCACGTGGCGCTACTACTGGAACACCGTGCGGCGTTGCAAGCTTTACGATTTCGCGCAGCACGTGTGGACCGACTTCGACGGGCGCATTACCTCACAGCCCCTCGTCCAGACTCGCTGATCGGGAACTGGCCGATCAGAACCTCGTCCTGATTCCGGCGAATGCGCCCAAGGTCGGCTGCAGGAAGCCAACGGGATCCTCGTAGTGCCGGTCGAAGAGATTATTGACGCGGCCGTAGAACGTTAGGTTGCCGGTAAGGTCGTAGCTCGCAGCGAAGTCCACCGTCGTATGGCCCGGCGCGGTCAATCTCTCAATCGAGAAATCCCGATTCCCGTCGACCCAGGAACTCACCGAGACCACGGTGGCATCGAGCGACAATCGCTTCGTGGCTTGCCAGGACGCGTTCAAGCTTGCCTTGTGTTTCGGCCGCCGCAGCAGCTCCTCGTGAGCGATGTCGTCGGTGGCTTGCGTGAACGTATAGTCCAGTCTGAGACTGAGTGCCTCGGTGGCCCGATACGCGACGAAGCTCTCGACGCCGTCCGTGACCGCGCGGCCGATGTTCGCCAATGAGGTGAAATCCGCGTTGTCGACGATCAAATTCTTGATGTTATTGCGATAGTAGGTGGCGCCGAACCGGACGGCATCGCCTGCCACCGCTTGCTCGAAGCCCGCGTCGAACCCCAAGCTGCTCTCGGGCTTGAGATTCGGATTGCCGAAGAAGAAGAAGTCCGGAAAATTCTGGAACATTTGAGACAGGGTCGGCGCCTTGAAGCCGGTGCCCACGCTGGCCTTGAGCTTGGTTCCGGTATCTTGGATTACATAAGCGGGCGCCACTCGATAGGTAACCTTGCCGCCGAATCGGTCGTTGTCGTCGTAGCGAACGCTCAATGTGTTGAAGATCGTGTTGCCGAAACTCGATTGAAGCTCCGCGTAGCCGGAATCGATCGTCGTGCTGGCGGAAATCGGCACGGTCATCTCGTCGCGTTGGTGCTCGGCGCCGAGAACGAGTTTTTCGTCGGCGGCGACCCGTACGTTTCCCTGCCAGTCGACTTTCACCCGTGCACCGAAGAAATCGCTCTCCGGGTTGTCCGGGCTGGTCTCGAATGACTTGATGCTGCTGTAGGCGAGTCCAAGGGACTGCTCGAGTGCTCCGCCGAATGATATCAAGTGTCCCGTGGCGCGCGTGTAGTACTGGCGCGTGTCATTCGCACTTTGGGCCGAATCCGGAAAGTCGGCAGGAAAGTTGGCATAGTTCTCCCCGGTAAGCCGCAGGTGCGAGTCGGTGTAGCGCGCGACCAGCCCCAGGTCGAATTGATCGGTGACCGCAAAGCTCAGCTTGGTCGATGCGGTGAGGTTGTCGTCGTAGTCGTCGATGCGCCGCTCACCGGGCGCGAGCAAATCGAGGGGCGTCACCGGCGTTGCGCCCGAATGCAGGTGCTCGATCGTTGCCGCATAGCGGAACCGGTCGATCGAGCCCGAAACGCCCGCTGACTGATTGAACGTATCGAACGATCCGGCCTCGGCGCGGATGGTAACTTGCGCGGGTCCCGATCCCTCTTTGGTGATGATGTTGATGACGCCGCCGATCGCGTCCGAACCATAGAGCCCGCTCTGCGGGCCGCGCAGGATCTCGACCTTCTGAACGTCCTGCAGCAGAAAGGGGCCGAAGTCGAAATTGCCGCCCGGGCTGCTCGGATCGCTGACGTCGATACCGTCCACCAATACCTTGGTGTGGTTGGAGTTCGTGCCGCGCATGAACACGGAAGTCAGACCGCCCGGGCCGCCCGATTGAACGGCGTTCAACCCCGGCATCTGCTTGAGCAAATCAGGCAGGGTTTGCAGCTGCCGGGCGGCTATTTCCTCGGCCGTGACGACGGAAATACTGCTGGCGATCTCGATCTCGGGCGTCGGGATGCGGGTGGCGGTGACCACGACCGTATCCGGGCTGTCTTCGAGTTCGGCGTTTGCGACGGCTGCATACATGAACAATGGAAGGGATGCGACGGTGACACGAAACGATGATCTGCGCACGAGGTTCTCCTGGATTGGGGCCCAAGAGCCGGCGCGCGAAAGCGCATTGATGTTGAATTTTTCATCCCCAGCTTCCGGCACGACGACTCCACACTGTCGTCGCGACGGTTTCCCCCGCAGCTATCAGCGCACCCCGGCCAATAACAGGACGACTGCGCGAGGCGGGTGTCCTGGCTCCCGGGTTATTGCTCCTGTCCGCCTTCCCAAGGCTCGATGCCTCAGTGGATTCGTGGACGTTCGCTCGCCGGATACAGTTGCGGGGGCAGCCGCGGTGTCGCACCGCGTTCCGATTTAAGTCCCTTACGGGAACCTTGCGCTAGCGCGTGATGATACTCGCTATGACGCAACGGTCAATTCTTGAGTTGCTTCGCGTGATGGCGCAGGTGATCCGCCATGAATGTCTGCATGAAGTAATAGCCGTGATCGTAGCCGGGCTGCATGCGCAGGCTCAAGAGTTGCCCCGACTTCGCCGCGCAGGCGGAAAATATCTCCGGCTTCAGCTGCTC
The DNA here is from genome assembly GCA_035569355.1 of Steroidobacteraceae bacterium. Taxonomy (GTDB): domain Bacteria; phylum Pseudomonadota; class Gammaproteobacteria; order Steroidobacterales; family Steroidobacteraceae; genus Bog-1198. The sequence continues at coordinate 7,056 of DATMNF010000034.1, read as the reverse complement.
GGCGAGAAATTGATCGCCCGTGCCCTGGTCGATCAAAATCGGCTTCGGGAACGGCCGCCGCGCGACCAACTCGCTGGCATCGTACTCCCGCCAGCTCTGAGTATCCTGTCCCAGGTAATTGGTGAACGCCTTCTTGCCCCAGGGACTCTGCATGGGCGCGGCAATCGGCGCGAATGCGGAAACCGATTTGTACCGATCTGAATTGCGCAGTGCGCACACCAGAGCTCCGTGCCCGCCCATGGAATGCCCGAAAATTCCCGTCGCATCTCCTTTGACTGGGAGTTCGGCGGCCACCAGCTCCGGCAGCTCCCGCGTGACGTAGCTGTACATCCGATAGTATTGCGACCAGGGCGCCACGGTGGCATCCACATAGAAACCGGCCGAAAAGCCGAAATCCCAGCTGTCCGAATCGCCGGGCAAACGCGGCTCGCGCGGGCTCGTGTCGGGCCCAATCAACGCAAGCCCCAATTCCGCCGCGACCTGTTGAGCGTGCGCCTTGATCGGAAACGTCTCCTCGGTGCATGTGAGGCCCGCCAAGTAATACAGCACCGGCACCTTGCCCGCGCGAGCTTGCGGCGGCAAGTAGGCGGAAAACTTCATCGGGCCGCGGACTTCGCGGGAGTCGTGTTTGTAGAACCGCTGCACCCCGCCGAAACAACCGTGCTCGGAAATCAGCGTCAAGGCGCTCACGAGTACACCACCACGCTGCGAATCGATTCGCCGGAGTGCATCAAGTCGAACGCCTTGTTGATGTCCTTCAGCGGCATCTTATGGGTGATGAGATCATCGATATTGATCTTGCGATCCATGTACCAATTGACGATCTGCGGCAATTCGGTCCGGCCGCGCACTCCGCCGAAGGCCGTTCCCTTCCAGACGCGGCCGGTCACCAGTTGAAACGGGCGAGTGCTGATCTCCTGGCCCGACCCGGCGACGCCGACGATCACCGACACGCCCCAGCCGCGATGGCAGCACTCCAGCGCCTGGCGCATGAGTTTTACGTTGCCCACGCATTCGAAACTATAGTCCGCGCCGCCGTCCGTGAGCGCCACCAAGTGCGCGACGAGATCGCCTTGCACCTCTTTGGGATTCACGAAGTGAGTCAGCCCGAACTTCTCGGCAAGCGCTTTTCGCCCGGGATTCAAATCCACGCCGATGATCTTGTCCGCGCCGACCATGTGGGCACCCTGAACCACATTGAGGCCGATTCCGCCAAGCCCGAACACTACGACGTTTGCTCCGGCCTCCACCTTGGCAGTGTGAGTCACGGCGCCGATTCCCGTGGTCACGCCGCAACCGATGTAACACACCTTGTCGAACGGGGCGTCCTCGCGGATTTTTGCCAACGCGATTTCCGGTACCACGGTGAAATTCGAGAATGTGGAACACCCCATGTAGTGATAAATCACGTCCTTGCCGATCGAAAACCGGCTGGTGCCGTCCGGCATCAAGCCCTTGCCTTGAGTGGCACGGATCGCCGTGCACAGATTGGTCTTGTGGGATGTGCAGGACTTGCATTGACGGCATTCCGGCGTGTAGAGAGGAATGACGTGATCGCCTTTGCGCAGCGTCGTGACGCCGGGTCCCACGTCGACGACGATGCCCGCGCCTTCGTGTCCCAGTATGGCCGGAAACAGGCCCTCCGGATCTGCGCCCGAACGCGTAAACTCGTCGGTGTGGCAGACGCCGGTGGCCTTGATTTCCACCAGGACTTCTCCGGCCTTGGGGCCGTCCAAATCCACGGTCATGATTTCCAAGGGTTTGTTGGCGGCTGTGGCGACTGCGGCTTGTGTCTTCATTAAAGGATATCCTTGAGCGCGGCAATTGAGACGTGGTCGGGTTATGGCGCTACCCTAAAACAACCCGCGCCGACTTGGAAGCTGGGAGCTACATGAACATTGAATTTACTCCGAACGAGGCACGCGTAATCGGCTGTCTGATCGAGAAGGAGATCACCACTCCGGATCAATATCCCTTATCGCTGAACGCCCTTACCAATGCCTGCAATCAGAAGACCAACCGCGATCCGGTGGTGGAACTGAGCGAAGCCGCCGTGCAGCAAGCCGTCGACTCGCTGATGAAGAAATACCTGGTGAGCGACAAATCCGCCGGCTACGGCGGCCGAGTCACCAAGTACAAGCATCGTTTTTGCAACACGGAATTCGGTTCGCTGAAGTTCTCGAAACAAGAACTTGGCATCATTTGCGTGCTCCTGCTGCGCGGACCCCAGACCCCGGGCGAATTGCGCGCGCGCACCAATCGATTGTGCGACTTCGCCGATGCCGATCAAGTCGAAGCTACGCTCAAGAATCTGATGGCGCGCGAGGACGGCCCGTTCATCGCTCGATTGCCGAGAGCCCCCGGCGCACGCGAGTCTCGGTACGCCCATCTGTTTTCAGGAAACATCGAGTCCGTGGAGGAGCCTGCGGCCGCCGAGGAATCGACCGGCGTCGCAACCTTGAGCCAGCGTGTGAGCACGCTCGAAGAGTGCGTGCGGCAATTGCGAGCCGAAATCGATGCTCTCAAGAGCGTCGCGGCAGCGCCGCCTACTGCGCTATAGCACCGGCCGCCGACGCGGTTTGCTTGGCGATCCCGTCGCGCTCCTGTATCCACTTGTCGAACGCATCGATGTCCGCGGCGCGCATGCCGCTGGGCGAAGCGCGGTGACTCTCGAGCCACTTTTGCATCGACACCATCAATTGATCCGCAAGCGGCCGCGCGTGATTGAACAGGTCCATGTACGCGGCTTTCGCATCGTTCAGCCGATCGACGGCCATATAAGCCTCGCCGCGGTGCTCGACCGCTTCGAGGAGATCGGGCTTGAGCGCAAGAGTATGGTTGTAATCGTCGATCGATTCACTGTACGCCCCCAGGCGCAAATGCACGTAGCCGGCATAATTCCAAGCGTCCACCATGTCGCCTTTATTGCTCAGCGCCTCGGTGAATTGATCGAGCGCCCGATTGTAGGCATCGCCGACCTTCTCCATGGCGGCCGCCCTCTTGTCCGGATTCGTCGCCTTGGCGGCCACTTCTTCGAATTCACGGGCTCGATTCAGAGATTTGACCCCCGCGTTGAAGGCTTTTTTTGCCGCGGCATCCGGCTTTTCTGACGAGGGGGTGCTGGAGGTGTCTCCGCCGGGCTGGCTCATGCCGGGCTGGCCCGCTCCGCCCCGGCCGCCCGGAATCTGGGCACCGCCGGGATAGCCCTGACCGCCCGCAAGCGCCATTTGCGCGGCGGCTCCAAGACAGGCGACCAGTACGAGGCTTGGGATCCGGCGCATCGTGCCCTCCGCGAGCGTGCTCTTCGAGTTGTGTAATACTTTATGCATGTCGCGCAACTTATACCTGCCGCACAATTTTAGGATTTTAATCCCGTGCGCGCTGGTTTTTTTATCCGCAGCGGCTCCGGCGGCCAAGCATCCGAGCATGCCGGAAGTATTGGCCGCCTCCACGCCCGCCGACTGGCGGCCGCCCGATTCCGACAACACACTATACGTCGAGTTGCCGGGCGGCAGGGTGGTCATCGAATTGGCGCCGCGATTCGCGCCGCTGCACGTGGCCAATATCAAGAAACTGACCCGGGCGCGCTATTTCGACGGGCTGTCGATCATCCGCGTGCAAGACAACTACGTGGTGCAATGGGGGGATCCGGGCAATCGCCACCCGATTCCGGCCGGCATCGGCAAAGTCGCGCCGGAATTCGATTTAGAAACCCCGGCCGGGATGCCGTTCACACCCTTGCCGGACGGCGATGTTTACGCACCGGAGGTCGGCTTCTCGGACGGCCTTCCGATCGCGCGCTCCGCGGCGCTGCACCGTACCTGGCTCGCACACTGCTACGGTATGGTGGGCGTGGGCCGCGACCTCGACGTCGACAGCGGAAGCGGCGCGGAATTGTACGTGGTCATCGGTCATGCGCCGCGTCATCTGGACCGAAACGTAGCGCTCGTCGGACGAGTTCTCAAGGGCATGGAGTTGCTCTCGGGCCTGCCGCGCGGCGGCGCGGAAATGGGCTTTTATACCAAGAGCGAAACGCCGACGCCGATCAAGTCCATCCGCGTCGCCGCGGACGTGCCGCCGGCGGAGCGTTCCAATCTCGAAGTGCTGCGCACCGACTCGGCGGTTTTCAATGCGTTGATCGAATCGCGCCGCAATCGGCCCGAAGATTTTTTCAAAACCGCGGCCGGACGCATCGATCTCTGCAATGTTCCGATCGCAGTGCGCGAACAGCAGCCCACGGCTCATTCGCCGTAGGGCGGGCGAGCCGCGCAACCCAGCCCGCGCGCCCTCGTCAGACTTGCTCCTGGGAAGCAGGTTCCTCGCGCGAGGCCGCGATTCCGATTTGCAATGTTTTGGTCGCTATTCGCACTTCGATGAGAAAGGCGAGCAGCGCCGCGCACAGCGCCAGCATCGACAAGATGAACATGCAAGCGATGAAAACCGCTAGGTCCCAGCGCAGAAAGGCGTTGACGAACAGCATCACGACCACCATCGCGATGAACAGCGCGGACAGCGTGATGAAGGTGATCGCCGCGTTGATATAGCGGGCGCGCCGCGCCAGCACGCCGAGCACGCCGTGCAACTCCTCCGCTTGACTCTCAGGGAAGGCTCCGCGCAATACATCCTCGATCGTGCGCGCACGATCCACGATGCGCGACAAACGGCTCGTCAACACATTGAGCGTCACGCCGATCGCCGAGATGAGGAAAATGGGAGTCAGCGCGACCTGGATCAGATGCGCGATATCGACGGATTGGACCGCGTACGTGCTCAAGCTGCCGATGCCGTTCATTTGCGAACTCCACCGATCGGATATGGCTATCGCTGAAAAACCTTGCCGGCGACGAACACGGCAGCGGCGGCGAACAAGCAGTAGTAGCCGAACAGGTGCCACCGGCCGTGCTCGAGCCACCGCGACAGCCACTTGAGTGAAAAACAACCGGCCGCGAAACTCAACCCCATTCCGATGAGGCTCGGCCACATCAGCCCGACCAGATCGCTCGCAATGCCGGCGCCTTGGGTGTGTCCCAGCAATCGGTATCCTTCCCTGGCGATGACGGGCGGCGTCAAGATGACCGCCAGAGCGAAGCTGTAATTCTCGAGCAGGTCTTTTCTCAGACCGCGAAACAAGCCGGTGGAGATTGTCGCGCCCGAGCGCGAGAATCCTCTGAACGGCAGGCACAAGCCCTGCACGGTCCCGATCCAGATTGCATCCTTGAGTTCGATCGACTGCCGCTGGTTGGCGGCCGGCGCACGTAACCCGGAGAAAATGATCATGACGCCGACCGCGGCCAGGGCTAGGGCAATCATCGTCATGTTCCCGAACAATTGCTCCACTTCGGCCCGCGCCGCACCGTGAAGTATCACGCGCTCGATCAGAACGACCAGCCCGAATCCTACGGTTGCGGTACACGCACTCGCCAGAGTCACGCTCCGCGCGAAGGACCAAAAGCTCTTCGCGGATGAGAAGTAGCGGCTGCGCCACGAATTCCAAAAATAGACGATGACCGCCAGCATGGTTCCGGTGTGGAGCATGACCAAAAGAAAAGTCATGGCCGGCGTCGTGGGATCCAAGCCCATGAGCTTCTCGGCGATGATGACGTGCGCTGAACTCGACACCGGCAGCAGCTCGCAGAGCCCCTGTACGATCGCCAGAACGAATATTTTGATGACAAACGGCACTAGGAGCCTGCCTGAGTATTCCACGTGAGCCGCGTTGGCTCTCTCTCGGTCGGGTCGGGCCGGCGGTCTGCCGACGCAAAAACGCCCCGGCCGCCTTGAAGCGGTCGGGGCGTTATACCAATAATCTTACTTGGTCGTCGCGGGAGCAGCGGCTTTCTTGTGCTTCTTGTGCTTCTTCGTGGTGGTCTTCGGTGCATCCGCGGCAGGGGCAGCGTCGGCGGCGGCGTTGGCAGCCATCGGCGCAGCGGCCTTGGGCATATCGGCAGCCATCGCCGCAGCGGCGAGGCCAAAGGTCAACAGCGCAGAGGTAATCAAGGTTCCGGACTTATTCATGAGATCTCCAAACGGTGGTATAGACAAGCGCTTCGAAGAATACGCCGGATCCAAGCATTTCAGCCGAGATGAAGATCATTTCACAAACTTTCGGGCAGCGGCGCAGCGGCTCGTTTAGCCCGGGACCTCACGTGCCAGACGAGGTAGGCGACGATGGCCACATTGGCGATCAGCACCCCAGCCTTACCGATATTCGGCCTGGTATAGAGTTCCCAGACTTCGAGTGGGATTAATGAAGCCGTAATGATCGTCGTCAGCCACTCGGCCCAACGCTTTTGCATCCACAAGCCGACCCCCTCGACCGCAAAAACGGCAGCGTAGGAGAGGGTCACGATGCGCAGCGCGTGGATTCTCGTCGTGCTCAAGCCGCTGAACCAGTGCAGCAGCTGCGTGACGAGGTCGTGTTCAAGACCCGATGGGCGCTCCGACGCCCAGACCGCCAGCTTGGCGATGAGCGAGGCGTCGTGAAGACGCACTTCGCCATAAGCAAGCGCCAGCAGCAGCAGCACCTTCAGCAGCTTGTAAATTGCGATGGTGCGCAGCACGTTGATGCGCGGCGCGGGCGCAGGTCGAGCGGCCGTGGTCATGAAGTCCTAAGCCTGACCTGCGGGTGGTTGAAACTCCAACGTGGCATCGAGCAGCGCCGGGATGTCGAAAACCGCCCTCTCATTGTCGATCACCAACGGAGCGATCCCCGCCGCCGCAACCAGCGCGGCGGGAACCTGAATGCGGTCGCGCTCCCGGGTGACGGTCCACGTCTCCAGTCGTTTGTCTTGAAACGCCAAATTGAGCGCCCCCCAGCGCAACAACGCGGCGCGGGCCAGGGGCGTGTCCCCGCCCCAGTGACGTTGCGCCAGCGTCATCGCCGAACTCGCTGCAATTTCACCATGTGGCAGCGTCATCAAATCCTGGATGTACTTCACCATTTCGTCCGGTGGAACATGCAGGGTCAAATAAGTCGTCGTATCCGTCATGGCTGCCATTTTATGTCGGATTCTCCAGACTGAACATGGCATTCTCGTCGTCGTAGGCAAAGGCCTC
>DATMNF010000033.1:0-9116 GCA_035569355.1 Steroidobacteraceae bacterium | reverse complement strand
CGATGGGTCATGGCGGCGAATATCGTCGAGACGTCGCGAGTATTCGCCCGGCGCGTCGCGGAAATCGAACCGCAATGGATCGAAGCCGCGGCGTCGCACTTGCTGAAACGGGAGTATCTCGAGCCGGACTGGGACGAGGAGCGCGGCGAAGTAGTGGCGCGCGAACGCATCGGTCTGTTGGGGCTCACCTTGAGCGCAAACCGGGTCGTGAACTACGGGCCCATTGCGCCGGAGGAATCCCGCCGCATCTTCGCGCGCGAGGCCTTGGTCCACCAGCGCCTGCACCGCAGGCCCGATTGGCTGCTGGCGAATGACGCCGCGATTCGCGACGCGCAGCGCATGGAGGAGCGCCTGCGTACGCGCGATCTGCTGCAGAGCGCCGAGACTTTCGTCGAATTCTACGATCGGGCGTTGCCGCGCCAGGTCTCGAGCACAGCGACCCTGGAGTATTTCACCCGGCATCTCTCAGACGCCGAACGGCGTGCCCTTTGCTTGAGTCCCGAACAGATCTTCGCGCGGATGCCCGAGCCCGAGGCGCTCGCCCGATTTCCTGAGGTCGCGAGCGTCGATGCGCTCTCGATCCCCATCGAGTACCGCTTCGCGCCCGGTGACCCGGAGGACGGCGCGCGCTTGCGAATACCGCTGCTGGCGCTGCCCGGACTCACTCGCGCCGACGTGGACGCCGCCGTGCCGGGGCTTGCCGAACCTCGCATCGAGGCGCTGCTTCGCTCGCTGCCGAAGGATGCTCGCCGCAATTTGATTCCCATCGGCGACGCGGCCCGCCAATTCCTGTCGAGCGGTCTTCGCGCGGCAGGGGACCTGCACATCCTCAAGGGTTGGCTCAAGGAGCAGCGCGGCATCCCCGATGCTTTGCTGAGGTTCGATGTCGCCGCCGTGCCGGCCCATCTCATGCCGCAACTGGCCGTAACCTTGGGCGGCCGTGATCTTGCGCATGCCAGAACCCTGGGGGAGTTGCGCCGTGCGAGCGCCGGTGCTGCGCGTGCGGAACTCGAGCGCCTTGCCCGTCTCGAGTATGGGAGCATCGGCGCTTGGCGCCGTTTCGAGGTCGATGAATTGCCGGGCAGTGTGCCGCTCACGCTCGAGCAGGGTACGGTGCGGGTGTACCCGACGCTCGCGCGCGCAGACGCAAGCCAGGCGCTCGAAGTGCGCTACGAATGGTCGGCCGCCGAAGCCAGCCGCAGTTGGCTCGAGGGGGCGGTGCAACTCGCGCGCGGCATGCTTGGCCCGCAGGCGCGCGAACTCGCCAAGACCATCGCCGGCGACGCCGCGCTGCTGCTCGCGGCGAGTCCCTGCATGCGCAGCGCCGAGCTGCGCGATTTCCTGCTGCAACGGGCATTTCGCAGCGCCTGTTTTGGCGACGCCGAGGCGCCGCGAACGCGCGAGGCGTTCGAGACAGCGGTCGAGGAAGGGCGTGCGCGATTGCATCCCTGTTTGGAGGAGATCACGGCCGCGGTCTCGGCCTGGTTCACGGAGGCGCGCGCGGTGCGCCGGTTGCTCGAGCAGCCGCACACCGCGCTGCTGGCCGAAGCTATCGATGAAAGCAAGCAGCATTTGCTCCGGCTCTTCGCGGCAAAGCATCTCGAATCCCTGTCGACGGAGTGGCTGCGTCAGCTGCCGCGGCATTTGAAAGCTGAGCAGCGCCGCTGGCAACGCATCGGAGCGCGCGGCAGCGAGTCGCCGCAGGTCGTGCGGGAACTTCGCCAGCGGTCCGCGCAACATGCGGGCCTCGCAAAGCAGGTGGCCGGCGAGATGCGCTGGATCACGCAACTCGATGATTTGCAGAACTGGATCGAGGAGTATCGGGTGTCGCTGTATGCGCAGGAACTGAAAACCCTGGGCCCCATCTCGGCGGCCCGCCTGGATGCGCGAGCCGCCGAGATCGAAGCGTGGTTGGCGCGCTGACCCCGGCGCGCTGACCCTGGAGCGACCCTTCAGACGTTGAAGCGAATCCCTTGCGCGAGCGGCAGCTCGGAACTCCAGTTGATGGTGTTCGTCTGGCGGCGCATGTACGCCTTCCAAGAATCGGAGCCGGCCTCGCGGCCGCCGCCGGTATCCTTCTCGCCGCCGAACGCACCGCCGATCTCTGCCCCAGAGGTGCCGAGATTGATGTTGGCGATGCCGCAATCGCTGCCTTGCGCGGACAAGAATCGTTCGGCCGCCTGCAGCCGGTCGGTAAAGATGGCTGATGACAGGCCATAAGGGACGGCGTTTTGAATGGCCACCGCCTCATCCAGGGTGTCATACGGGATCAGGTACAAGATCGGTGCAAAGGTTTCGGTGCGGACGACCGCCATGTCGGCCGAGGCGCGAATGATGGCGGGCTCTACGAAATTGCCCGGCCTGGGCAGGACCTTGCCGCCGTAGAGCAGCCGTCCGCCTTGCTCTTGAGCCGCGCCAATGGCCGCTGAATAGCGAGCCACGGCGCCCTTATCGATCAGCGGCCCCATCAGGGTCTCGGCGGCGAGCGGGTCGCCGATGCGGACCTGTCCATACGCTGCGATGAGCCGCCGTTCGAGTTCCGCCGCACGCGAGCGATGCACCAGAACCCGCCGCGTGGTGGTGCAGCGCTGGCCCGCGGTTCCGACCGCGCCAAAAACAATCCCGGGCACCGCCAAGTCGAGACTGGCGGTGTCGTCGACGATGATGGCGTTGTTGCCGCCGAGCTCCAGCAAGCTCTTGCCGAGCCGCTCGGCAACGCGCACGCCGATGTGCCGTCCGACTTGCGTCGAGCCAGTGAAGGACACGAGTGCCACGCGCCGGTCGTCGACAAAACGCGTCGCGAGCTCGGTGCCCGCATCGATGAACACCTGGAAGATCGCCGGCAACCCGTGGCGCTTGAGAACTCGATTGCAGATGTGCTGCACGGCAAGGGCACACAGGGAGGTCTTGGGTGAGGGTTTCCACACCGTGGCATTGCCGCAGATCGCCGCGAGGAACGCGTTCCAAGACCATACCGCCACGGGAAAATTGAAGGCGGAAATCACACCCACCACCCCAAGCGGATGCCATTGCTCATACATGCGATGCTGCGGCCGTTCCGAGTGCATGGTGAGGCCATACAGCATGCGTGATTGTCCGACTGCGAAATCGGCGATATCGATCATTTCCTGGACCTCGCCATCGCCCTCGGCCTTGATCTTGCCGTTCTCCATGGACACGAGGCTACCGAGCGCATCTTTGTACTGGCGCAGTTCCTCGCCCACCAGCCGCACCGCCTCGCCGCGCTTCGGCGCGGGTACTTGGCGCCACTCTGCGGCGGCCGCAACGGCCGCGGCCATCACGTGCTCGTAGTCGATGAGCGTCGCGCCGCGAACTTGTGCCAGCCGCTTGCCGGTGGCGGGATTGACGGAATCGATCAATGGACCGTCCGTTTGCTCGCTCCAGCCGTGGCTGCCGGACCAGGTGCCGGGGTTGAGGTCGCGAAGTCCGAGTGTCTGCAAGGGATCGGTTGTCTGCATATAGAATTCCAGAAGTTCGGCGGGATTCCCGAGGGGCCGCATTTTGACGCGGGCCGGCCTGCAACGCTAGCATCGCAGCATGTCGAAAACTCCCGCCTTGACGAACTGGCATCCAGCGAGTTGGCACAGCCGCCCCGCAACCCAGCAACCGAAGTATCCCGACCAGCAAGCGCTCGAGCGCGCCGTCGCCTCGCTGAGCCGCCTGCCGCCCCTGGTGGTCTCCTGGGAAGTCGAGGCATTGCGTGCGAAGCTGGGCCAAGCACAGCGCGGCGAGCAATTCCTGCTGCAGGGTGGCGATTGCGCGGAGAGCTTCGCCGATTGCGAGTCCGACAATATCGCCAAGCGCCTGAAGATTCTGCTGCAGATGAGCCTGGTGCTGTTGCAGGGTCTGAAGAAACCCATCATTCGCGTCGGCCGCTTCGCAGGGCAGTATGCGAAACCGCGCTCGGCCGATACCGAAACGCGCGACGGAGTGACGTTGCCGAGCTACCGGGGGGACAACGTCAATCGTCCGGGATTCACCGCGGCGGAGCGCGAACCGGATCCGGAACTCCTGCTGCGCGGCTATGAGCGCGCTTCGCTCACCCTGAATTTCGTGCGCGCCTTGATCGACGGCGGCTTCGCCGATCTGCACCATCCAGAATACTGGGACCTGAGCTTCCTGCGGCATGCCGCCCTGCACGATGCCTACCAAAGGATCGTCGATTCGATTGCCGAGTCGCTCGAATTCTTCGAGTCCGTGAGCGGACAGCGCGTCCACGCGGCCACCCGCGTCGACTTCTACACCAGCCACGAGGGGTTGCATTTGCTGTCCGAGCAGGCGCAGACCCGCTATATAGAACGTCAGAAGCATTGGTACAACTTATCCACGCACATGCCGTGGATCGGCATGCGCACCGCCAACATCGACGGCGCGCACGTGGAGTATTTTCGCGGTATCGCCAACCCCATCGGCGTGAAAGTGGGCGCTGCGATGAGCGCCGAATGGCTTCAAGAACTCGTCTCCGTGCTGAACCCGCAGAGCGAGCCCGGCCGGCTAACCCTCGTGCATCGGTTCGGCGTGAAAGACATCGAGCAGCGGCTCCCGCCGATGATCCGGGCGGTGCGCGCGACGGGCTCGCAGGTGCTGTGGGTGTGCGACCCAATGCACGGAAACACCGAAACCACGGCGGGCGGTGTGAAGACGCGCCGTTTCGACAATATCTTGGGGGAGGTAGAGGCGGCTTTCCGTATCCACGAAGAGGAAGGGTCCATGCTGGGCGGGGTGCATGTGGAATTGACCGGTGAGGACGTCACGGAGTGCATCGGCGGCGCGCGCGGCCTCGCCGAGGCGGATCTCGCACGCGCTTATCGCTCGCAGGTCGACCCTCGCTTGAACGCCGAACAGGCATTGGAATTGGCCATGCTGATTGCGCGCCGAGCCGGGGCCGTGAGGCGGGCGGGAAAGAGCTCGACGGCGGTTGGGTAGGAGCGTCGTCCATCATATGTCAAATGCCGCTCAGTCAGGCATATCCAAGTAAATCAATACATTATAATATATATCTAGATCGGATCGAGATACTCTACGGCGATTTTTGAAAAGCCGACTTGCCTCGATGCGTGCAGATGCTATTCTGACTTCCAGACCTTTCCCGCCCTTGAAGATTGAATGTCGCGAGGCCCCAACAGCCGGACGATATCAGACAAATTACGGCGCATTGCGCGGAGTTTTTTGCCTCGCAGTGAGTCTGACGGGTTAAGCCCGTTGATATCGGGCAAGGTTGGGTTGCGCTCGGGTTAGTCCAAAGCCGCGCGTGATCGACGGCGGGCTACGCGGGGTTTCCGCGTAGCCCGTTTTTTGTTGTGCCCTGTGAGATTGCGTCACCTGCCCGCATGAACAGCCCCTTCGATCCCGAGTGCAGGCGCTGCCCGCGCCTTGCCGCATTTCTCGACGCCGTGCGCCACGATGAGCCGGATTACCATTGCCGCCCGGTGGGGCCCTTCGGCGATGCCGATGCGCGGTTGCTGATCGTCGGATTGGCGCCGGGCAAGCACGGCGCCAATCGGACCGGCCGCCCGTTTACCGGCGACTATGCCGGCATCCTGCTGTACGAAACGCTGCACAAGTTCGGCTTCGCCAGCGGCCCAATCTCAACGGCTGCGGACGATGGGCTCGAACTCCTCGATGCCCGAATCACCAACTCGGTGAAGTGCTTGCCGCCTGAGAACAAGCCTTTACCCTTGGAAATCAAAACCTGCAACCGATATCTTCGCGCAGAACTTACGCAAAGCAGGAGCGCGCGCGTTATTCTCGCATTGGGCGCCATCGCGCATGCCGCAGTGTTGCGCGCCTGCGATCTCGCGAGCGGCGCCTATCGCTTCGCGCACGCTGCGGAACATCACCTGAGCGGAGGCCGAGTGCTGTTGGATTCCTATCACTGCAGCCGCTACAACACTCAGACCCGGCGCCTTACGACCTCCATGTTTGAAGGCGTCATCGGTAGGGCGCGTGAGCTCATTCGACGCTAAGTCGTTTGTCGATAGTTTGCCGGCCCGGCCGGGCGTGTACCGGATGCTCGATGCGCAAGGCGAGGTTCTGTACGTCGGCAAGGCGCGCAATCTGAAGAGCCGGGTCGGATCGTACTTTCAACCGAGCAACGTGCACCCGAAAGTCCAGGCTCTGGTGGCGAAGACCGCGAACATGGAAGTCACCATCGCGAACTCCGACACCGAGGCGTTGCTGCTCGAATACAACCTCATCAAAAAGCACCGCCCGCGCTTCAACGTGGTGCTGCGCGACGACAAGAGTTTTCCCTACCTGCATTTCGAGACCGAGCATGAGTTTCCGCGCCTCAACTTCTATCGCGGGTCGCGCAGGGAACCGGGCCGCTACTTCGGTCCCTATCCGTCGGCCGGCGCCGTGCGCGACACCTTGCAACAGTTGCAGAAGCTCTTTCGACTGCGAAATTGCGAGGACACGTATTTCGCGAACCGGTCGCGGCCCTGCCTGCAATTCCAGATCCAGCGCTGCACGGCGCCTTGCGTCGGACTCATTTCCAAGGAGGACTACGCGCAGGACGTGGGGGCGGCGATCAAGGTGCTGGAGGGGCGCAACGATGAGGTGATGCTCGACCTCGGCCGGCGGATGGAGGCGGCCGCGGCAGCGTTGCAGTTCGAAGAAGCCGCGCAGCTGCGCGACCAGCTGGCGAAGCTCAAGGCCGTTCAGGCGCAGCAGATAGTGACGGCCGATATCGATCACGATGCAGATGTCATCGCGATCGCGGCCGGCAACGGCGAGTACTGCGTGGCCTTGATGTTCATCCGCGCGGGCCGGAGCCTCGGCAGCACGACGTTTTTCCCCAAGGCGCCCTATGCCGAGCTGCCCGAGGTCCTGGCAGCATTCGTCGCACAATATTACTTGGAGCGGGAGGCGCCGCCGGAAATCATCGTCGAAACCGAGTTCGAGGAAATGCCCCTGCTCGAGGCGACACTCGCGCAGAGATCCGGGCACAAAGTGCGCATTGCCTCGCAGGTTCGCGGCATTCGTGCGCGCTGGCTCGAGATGGTGCACAACAACGCGGAACAGGCTCTCGCCATGCGGGGCCTCGCGCGCGCCAGCATCGAGTCGAGCCTCGAGGATCTGCGCGAGGCGTTCGATCTGGAGGAGACGCCGAACCGCATCGAGTGTTTCGACATCAGCCACACGGGCGGCACGGACACGGTCGCTTCCTGCGTGGTATTCGGCGAGGAAGGGCCTCTCAAGAACGAATATCGCCGCTTCAACATCGGCGGGATCCAGCCGGGCGACGACTATGCCGCCATGTATCAGGCGCTGACGCGGCGCTACAAGCGCGTGCGCGACGGCGAAATACCCAGGCCCGACGTGCTGCTCATCGATGGCGGCAAGGGGCAACTCGCCGAAGCGGCTCAGGTGCTCGAGGAATTGGGGGTCACGGGAATCACTTTGATAGGCGTCGCCAAGGGTGCCGACCGGCGGCCGGGCCAGGAGCAACTGTTCTTGTTGGGCCGGGAGACGCCCACTATACTGGCACCGGACTCGCGGGCATTACACCTGATTCAGCGTGTGCGCGACGAAGCGCACCGCTTCGCGATCACGGGACACCGGCGCAAACGGGCCAAGCGTCATAGCCAGTCGATACTTGAAACCATTCCGGGCTTGGGGCCCGTTAAACGACGCGAGCTACTGAAGCAGTTCGGCGGCTTACAGGGGATTTTGCGGGCCGGTGTTGAGGATTTCGTACAAATCCGCGGTCTCGGTCGCGATCTCGCCGAGGTAATTTATGAGCACCTCCACCCAGGGCGCTAACGGTCGATCGCATTTCAATGTGCCAAATACGCTCACGTGGCTTCGCATCTTGATGATTCCCGCGATCCTCGCCCTATTTTACTTGCTGCCCTACCCGTGGGCGGACCCGGCCGCCTGCGCCGCGTTCGCGCTGGCCGGCATCACTGACAGCTTGGACGGCTACTACGCACGCAAACTGGGCCAGACCTCGCGTCTCGGCGCATTCCTGGATCCGGTCGCCGACAAGCTCATCGTCGCCGCGGCATTGGTATTGATCGTCAGCAAAGATCCGCGCTGGTTCGTGGTGATCGTCGCGGTCGTCATCATCGGCCGGGAAATCGCCGTGTCGGCGCTGCGGGAATGGATGGCCGAGATCGGCGCCCACGGCCGCGTCAAGGTGTCCGTGCTCGCGAAATACAAGACCATCATGCAGATCGTCGGATTGTCGCTGCTCCTCTTCCGGCAGAACCTCTTCGGTATCCCGACCTATAGAGTCGGGTTGGTGTTGACGGGGATAGCGGCCGTCCTGACGCTCTGGTCGATGGTCCAGTACCTGCGTTTGGCGTGGCCGGAACTGCGGGGGAGCGCCCAGCTCTGAGCCGGCCCGCCGCGGGCGTCGCCGTGATGCCCCGGCTGCGGACTAGCGATGCCTATCGCGCTATTAGAATCTTGACGTTTTGTCGCTTTGGCACCCGCTTAAGCGGTAAAACGTCGATCGGCGAAAAAACGGATATAGGGGGGCGCCGGCCCGCGCACGAGCCGGGTTCTTCTTGACTCGGGGCAGTACGGCCCTACAATTGCGGCTCTGTTTCGGGCGCGTTGGCCCGCCGCGGGAATAGCTCAGTTGGTAGAGCGCAACCTTGCCAAGGTTGAGGTCGCGAGTTCGAGCCTCGTTTCCCGCTCCAGCATCCAGGAACCCCGGCAAGCCCGGGGTTCGTTGTTTTGACCTAAGGCTAGGTGGCAGAGTGGTCATGCAGCGGCCTGCAAAGCCGCGTACAGCGGTTCGATTCCGCTCCTAGCCTCCAGTCGAACAAGGAAATGTTCTATGAGAACAATTGTGTTGGCTCCGGTGGTTTGCGCAGTTTTGGCCATTGCCCCCGCTTCGACGATTTCATGCGTGCGGAGTCCGTTCCAGACGGCCAGAAGATCACGCCTCTGACCAAGGCCGAGGACGCCGAGATCATGAGGGAACACGCACACGCAGTGATCTATGCTGAGCCCTCAGGCAACGACCCTCGCGGTTTCGTTGCCAGACTCCACTGCGTGACGCCGAGAAAATAGGCGAATTCGCTAAAAAAACCTATACTTCGCAGTTCGCCAAAGCCCTAGGCCGCATCGAGACGGCAATGCGA
>DATMNF010000032.1:0-5406 GCA_035569355.1 Steroidobacteraceae bacterium | reverse complement strand
CATCTTCGCGTTGCCGCAGTGCGGGCAGTAGGCCCACAGCTTGACCCATGCCTCGGTCCACGCGCGGGCGCTCTGCGAACCGCTGGAATAGGGCAATTGGGTTTCGTCGAATTCGAGCTTCATCTTGCGACTCGCAAACGCGAGCATTCGCGTAAACCTGACGAGCAGCATGACATCATTGAGACCTGTTCGTCCGGACCATTTATGGAGCTATTTGGACGCGGCCCGCGCAAAGGCTGGACGACTTGGGGCAATCAAGCGGACGATTACACGCCGACTTGGAAGACGTACGCCAACCATTCGCAGGCGAGGCTATTGGCAGCGGAGTAGCGAGTGATGACCTTTGACCTCGTATGTCATCCTTTGTCTTGACGAATTAATCTAATGCCATCTTGTTCCACGATGATCGTGTCAAAGGTCAATAGGGCGTTAGAATATTCTCGCATAGAGTCCGCATTTTCCTTCAAAAGCGGATAAACCCCTGACTCATCGAGAAGAAGCGAGATATAATGTGCAATCTCAATTTGTTGCTGCACGTTCGGTGTAGACTGCAGCGCAT
This sequence comes from Steroidobacteraceae bacterium, assembly GCA_035569355.1. Classification (GTDB taxonomy): domain Bacteria; phylum Pseudomonadota; class Gammaproteobacteria; order Steroidobacterales; family Steroidobacteraceae; genus Bog-1198. The sequence goes on along the minus strand of DATMNF010000032.1, from coordinate 4,847 downwards.
ACGCGACCACTTCATCATTGGACCACAAAGCAACTTTGTTGGTAAACTCTGAATACGTCCTCATTCCGGCCCAGACCCACTGCTGTAGTCCGTAGAACTCGGCGCTGATGCGGCCAGTCTCGTCATCTATTATCTTGAATAACTCCTCTCGATCAGATCTTTCAGCGAAAAAAGACTTAATACAGCCGCGCACGCTATCGAGTAGAAGCGATTTTCTGCATTGCATTGCTAACGTAGTTTCTTGGATCGAACGCGCTGAGCGGCCTTGGCCTAGACAGAGCGATTCGAACGCCATTGCGATCGGAAACATAAGCAGGCCGAAAGTCATTGCCTGGATCGGGTACGGCTGACCTACCTTTGTCTCGCCAAATAATGCTGAAATCGCGCACGTGGCGAAGTAATCCGCTGCGACTTCCTGCCTCAACGTCTCCAAGTTGATTGGACTTGTCCTGTCAAAGAAGGATGTCGTGTAGTCAAACTCCCCTGTGAATCCTATGATTCTGTCATAGTTGATGCGATATGTTTCGAGGAATTCGTCTCCCATTACCGGCTTCGGACAGTACGCCTGAGCTTGCGGCAGGTGCCCGATCTCGTGGGCTAGCGGGAGTAATACGGAGATGAGCGCTAGGATGTCGTCCGGGTCTTGAGAACGCTTCGCCACATTCTCAATAATCTCTTTTGTTGGCATTCTGTTAAGCAGAACTCTTCTGAATCCGTGAGCAACTAAAGCTAGCCCTTGAAACTTGTTACCTAGGAGGAACTCCGCTCCACCTACAATGCAAAGACAATCGCTCGCAAATTCTGCGCTCTTTCGCCGCATCGTCCCGTCCAGCAAATCAGTAATGCTGATGTACCGAGCGAGGGCTTGCTCACTGAGCCTAATGTCAGCGCTCGGCGGATCAGTGAAAGCTCGAACCCGGTGCCCCGATCGGCTAACTCGGTCAAATGAGAAATCGGGAAAATACCCTACATTCTGTTCAATCAGTTTGCGAAAGGTGTCGAACGTTGGGATCGCATTAAGAAATCCGGCGCCCAACATCATTTCATTTGCCCGACTTTCTGAAGGATCCCCCGCGCGGCAAGAAGATCGACGACGTCCGTCGCTTCTTTAATGTCCCTCACCATCAACTCAAAGCCGTTAAAGGAGATTTTGAGGTCTCTATCATTCCGGACTAATGGTTTCAAAATCTCCACCAACTTGGGTATCGCGGCGGACAATACCGACGTCAGAAGGCCGTATATGCCTGCGTCACCGGAGGCGCCTTGGTGGTGAAAAGCCCGCACCGATGCTGTGGCAAGTGGGGAAATGCCTGCCTTTGCAGCGGTAATGGCGGCCTCGGTACCAATGACTTCTATTTCAATCATGGCGGCCTCCGAAGTGGATGGGCACAACTGTTCCAATATATGAACTCATACCACAATCTGCTTTTCGAGCAAATAAGCGCGACCAAACGCTCTTCACACGCAGATTGCTTACCGCTTCTTCCACCCGCCCCGCTTCCCCGGCGCACCGCCGGTCGAACGCGGTGCGGGGCCGAACTCCGGGCCGGACTGGCGCGAGTCGGTGGGCTGGAAGATTTTGCTGCCGCTGTCGAGCGCGGGCTTGCTGGGGAGGTCGCGGGTCGGGCGGAAGGGCAGGGATTCCGGGCCGTGCATTTCGTCGAGATGGGGTTTGTGGACTTTGGAGTTGCCGCTGGCACCTCCCGTGCGGCTCACCCCACCCCGCGCTGCGCGCGACCCCGAGAGCGAGCTTTGCTCGCCTCTTACCCCTCCAGGGGAGGGTGAAGAGGAGCCGGGGCGCTTCGCGTATTTGCCGGCCTTGGCGACGGCTTCGGGCAAGTTCGCGGCGTCGCCGTATTTCTTGGTGCCCGCATAGGCGCCCGCGCGGTCCTGCACGGTGCGCTGCTTCACGGTGGGATCGTCGACCACCGCCAGCTCGGTGGCGCGCAGGCGTTTCACCTCGTCGCGGAGTCTGGCGGCTTCCTCGAAGTTCAGGTCGGCGGCGGCTTCGCGCATCCTGGTTTCGAGATCGGCTAGCACCGTCTCGAAATTGTGGCCGATCGAGATGATGTCGTCGGTCATGTCGTGGCCGCCGACCTCGACCAGCACATGGTCGCGCTCGTAGACGCTGTTCATGATGTCGTGGATCGAGCGCTTGATGCTCGCCGGCGTGATGCCGTTGGCGGTGTTGTACTCGACCTGCTTCTCGCGGCGGCGGTTGGTTTCGGCGATGGCGCGCTCCATCGAGCCCGTCATCTGGTCGGCATAGAGGATCACCTTGCCGTCGACATTGCGCGCGGCGCGGCCGATGGTCTGGATCAGCGAGGTCTCGCTGCGCAGAAATCCTTCCTTGTCGGCGTCGAGGATCGCGACCAGCGCGCATTCGGGAATGTCGAGGCCTTCGCGCAACAAATTGATGCCGACCAGCGCGTCGAAGGCGCCAAGCCTGAGATCGCGGATGATCTCGATGCGCTCGATGGTGTCGATATCAGAGTGCATGTAGCGCACGCGAATGCCCTGCTCATGCAGGTATTCGGTGAGGTCCTCCGCCATGCGTTTTGTCAATACCGTGACCAGCGAGCGATAGCCGGCCTGCGCGGTGGCGCGGACCTCGCCGACGAGATCGTCGACCTGGGTGCGCGCGGGGCGGATGTTCACGGGCGGATCGATCAAGCCGGTCGGGCGGATCACCTGCTCGACGAACACGCCGCCGCTCTCGTTCAATTCCCAGGCGCTCGGCGTCGCCGACACCGCGACCGATTGCGGGCGCATCATGTCCCATTCCTCAAAGCGCAGCGGGCGGTTGTCCATGCAGGAGGGCAGGCGGAAACCGTATTCGGCGAGTGTCGCCTTGCGGCGGAAGTCACCGCGGAACATGCTGCCGATCTGCGGCACGGTGACATGGCTTTCGTCGGCGAACACCAGCGCATTGTCGGGCACATATTCGAACAGCGTCGGCGGCGGCTCGCCGGGGCGGCGTCCGGTGAGATAGCGCGAATAGTTCTCGATGCCGGCGCAGCTCCCCGTCGCTTCCATCATTTCCAGATCGAAGGTGGTGCGCTGCTCCAGCCGCTGCGCTTCAAGAAGGCGGCCCTGCGCGTTCAGCTCGTCGAGCCGCAGTTTCAGCTCGCCCTTGATCGAATTGATCGCCTGCACCAGGGTCGGGCGCGGCGTCACATAGTGCGAATTGGCGTACATCTTGATGAATTCGAGCTCGTCCTGCTTGTGGCCGGTGAGCGGATCGAACTCCTCGATGGTTTCAATGGTGTCGCCGAACAGGTTCACGCGCCAGGCGCGGTCCTCGTAGTGCGCCGGGAAGATGTCGATGACGTCGCCGCGCACCCGGAACGTGCCGCGGGAAAAATCGGCCGAGGTGCGCTTGTACTGCAGCGCCACGAGGTCGGCGATCAGCTGGCGCTGGTCGATGCGCTCGCCCTTCTTCAGTGCAAAGGTCATCGCGGTGTAGGTTTCCACCGAGCCGATACCGTAGATGCAGGAGACCGAGGCGACGATGATGACGTCGTCGCGTTCCAGCAGGGCACGCGTCGCCGAGTGCCGCATGCGGTCGATCTGCTCGTTGATCGATGAATCCTTCTCGATGTAGGTGTCGGTGCGCGGAACGTAGGCTTCCGGCTGGTAGTAGTCGTAATAGCTGACGAAATACTCCACCGCGTTGTCGGGGAAGAAATTCTTGAACTCGCCATAGAGCTGGGCTGCCAGCGTCTTGTTCGGCGCGAGAATCAGCGCCGGGCGCTGCGTCGCCTCGATCACCTTGGCCATGGTGTATGTCTTACCGGAGCCGGTGACGCCGAGCAGCACCTGGGTGCGGTCGTGGCGGTTGATGCCCTCGACCAGATCCTTGATCGCGGTGGGCTGGTCGCCCTTCGGTTCGTATTCGGACTTGATGACAAAGGGCACGCCGCCTTCGGATTTCTCCGGCCGCGGCGGACGGTGTGGCGTCCAGACTTTCACGCCGCCGCCCTCGCCCTTGAATTCGGGGCGGCCCTCGCGGATCAGGCTCTCCAGCGCCTCCGCGGTGGCCTTGACGCCGAATGCTTCCATCTTGTTGCGCGGCGGCCGCGCGAGGGCTTCGTCGTCATCCTCCGCGGTCGGCAAGCCGAGCTGCCGCGCCAACTCGGGATCGAGCGTCGGGATGGTGGCCGAGGTGCCGTAATTCGCTTGCGGGGCTTCGTCAAAACCTTGCGGCGTTTCCGCGTGCTCCGCCGCACTCCCTCCCACGGCTGCGGAGGGAGGTGCCCCGGGCTCGGTGTGCGCCGCATCCCGCTTTGCCGCATCCTCGCCCTTGCCGCGGGTCGAGGCGCGGGCGCGATGGGCGGCGGCCTCGCCGCCGGCGCGGCGGTCCCAGGAATTATCCGGCGGCGGCTGCAGGCCGGTGCCCGAGCCCATGCCGGCGTCGCCGCGGTTGATCGCGGGATTCAATAACTCCGCCAGCGCTGGCCCGATCGGTTGCACGTCGGGGCGGCCTGCCTTGGACTTTGCGTTTCTGCGGGGTGTTTTGCTGCTGTCAGGGGTCTTCGCCATAGGGCGAATATGGGACGAGTCCGCCGGACATAAAAGAGCAAAGGCCGGCGTGCGTCGGCCCTGTCAGCAGCTGTCAGTAAAGCCGCGAGAAATGTTCCGCCTAGGCGACGGTGCTGCTCTCGTGTTCCACCATCGCCGCGACCGGCATGCGGGGATTGATGATTTCGAGATGGATGCCGCCGCAGTGGGTGCAGCGCATGGTCCAGTATTCCGAGCCTTCGCGCCCGGGGATGACGCGCAGGATGGCCAGCCCGCCGCGGCATTCCGGGCAATCGGTGCGGACGTTGCGGGAGAGCGGTGAGAGC
>DATMNF010000031.1:0-2303 GCA_035569355.1 Steroidobacteraceae bacterium | reverse complement strand
CACGCCGCAGGGGTCGAGCCCGAGCCGCTGCGCATGGTCGAGCACGTCGACCGCCATTTCCGGATCGCAGCCGAACTTCCGCGACAGCGGCCACTCGGCGCCGGCACAGCCGAACAGGAATCGGCAGAAGACCTTCGCGCCGGGGGCGGCGCGTGCGATCTTCTCGACCTCCGCCTTGCAATCGACCGCGAACAGCCGCACGCCGAGCGCGTGGGCGCGGGCGATGTCGCGTTCCTTCTTGATCGTGTTGCCGAAGGAAATGCGCTCGGGCGTGGCGCCGGCCGCGAGCACCATCTCGATCTCGGCGACCGAGGCGGTGTCGAAGCAGGAGCCGAGCGAAACAAGCGACGCCAACAGTTCGGGCGCTGGATTGGCCTTGACGGCGTAAAATATGCGGCTGTCCGGCAGCGCCTTGGCAAAGGCCCGGTAGTTCTCGCGCACGATGTCGAGATCGACGATGAGGCACGGACCATCGTCGAGCCCCTCGTCGCGACGGCGGCGCAGGAAGTCGTGGATACGCTCGCTCATTGGAGGCGCTCCTTCCTCTCAACGGATTCAAGGGCGGCCGACCGCGCAAGCGGGCAACCGGCGTCGCGGACGAGAACCCTGGCGCCGGCCGTGCGATGGAGGCACGGGCGCAAGCGCGCAGGGTTCTTCACCCGAAATGCTGCCTTGGATTGGAGCGGGAACTCCCGTTCCGCACGGCCGGCAAGATGGACAAGCCTCTTCGGTGCTGAGGGCCAGCGAGACCAAAAAAGCCCGCTCCGTCGTTGCTTTAAGCCGCGTCCCCCGTTGAGCGCGGGGTGCGCGGTTTCGCCTCCGGCTGCCGATCACGTAGTGAGGCTGGAATTCCAACCTCAGGCGACTGTCCGGCCTCTTGTCCGGATGCCTACCGATCGACACACGGCCACAGGCACGTGCGAAATTGGGCGAGCGGCACATAATCGGATCGAACGTGCATTGCAAGAGAATTCGACAGGCGTGCGATTTCTTTTACGCACCCGCTTCTGTTCTCCCGGCGCAAGCGAGCCGCTGCGAGGCATTCCTCGTGCACCGTGACGTCATTGAGATCGCGCAAGCCCTCCTGTAGGCGCTTGAGTACGGATAGGAATTGTTTGCGCTGATTCTCGCCTGCTCGGTTTAAGCGCGTTTCGCATCAAGTGCGGTGAGGGGGCACAAACGGCCCACTGTGCCCCATTGCACCCCGAGTCTGGTACCGAAATTGTCCAACCCAACGATGGCGAGCGTAGTCGCCGAGCGAAGGATTGTGGGATGCGAGGGCGACCGCCCCCGCGGTCGCGAAGCTGCTGCGGCCCTTGTCGAGCAGCGAACGGAAATGAGGTAAGCTCGATCGCCCGAAGGTATTGGCATTGTCGAAGAGCGCGCCCTTGCACCAAAGAAGGACGGTAGTCGCCTCGAGCCTTCCGGCGCTCAGCCTTTCTGCATTGGGCGTAGTGTTCGGCGACATCGGCACCAGCCCGCTTTACACGTTCAAGACGGTCCTCGGCCTCACCGACGCCAATCCTGATCCCGTCGCCACGCTCGGAGCGCTGTCACTGGTGATCTGGACGCTGATCGTCGTGACTTCGATCAAATACGTATCGTTTGCGATGCGGGTCAACAACGACGGTGAGGGCGGAATACTGGCACTCATGTCGCTTCTCGGCGTGAAGCGGCAGCACCGTCCGATGATCGTAGCGGTCGGGCTGTTCGGGGCTGCGCTGATCTATGGCGACGGCGCCATCACGCCGGCGATCTCCGTTCTTTCGGCACTCGAAGGCCTCGACATCGTGACGTCGACTTTTCGCCCGTATATCTTGCCGGCCGCCGTAGTGATCCTGGTTGCGCTCTTCGCCATCCAGCCGCTGGGCACGACGCGGATTGGCAACGCCTTCGGCCCGATTATGGCGTTGTGGTTCCTGGTCTTGGCCATGCTCGGGCTTTGGGGGATCGTACAGCATCCCACCGTGCTGTTCGCGATCGATCCGCGCGCCGGCTTCGCCTATTTACTTACCGGCGGACAGACCGGCTTTCTTGCGCTTGGCGGCGTGTTTTTATGCGTGACGGGTGCCGAAGCGCTGTATGCCGACATGGGGCATTTCGGCGCCAAGCCCATTCGCCTAGCCTGGTCGGCCCTCGTCTTTCCGAGCCTCGTTCTCAACTATGCCGGTCAGGCTGCGCTCGTTCTCGAAGGTGCTCCTACCGCTGACAACATTTTCTACCGCCTGTGTCCGCCATTCATGCTCCTGCCTCTGGTGCTCCTTGCGACGATTGCCACAATCATCGCCAGCCAGTCCATCATC
>DATMNF010000030.1:0-9670 GCA_035569355.1 Steroidobacteraceae bacterium | reverse complement strand
CACGAGGTCTCGGCGGAACGGTTCGGGCGAGGCACGCAATTCGAAGTTGTCCTGCGCCGAGCTGATCCAGCGCACGTTGAGCGGCAGCCTTTGCCGCCCGCCTACGCGCGTGTAGCCGTTCTGCTCGATGGCGCCCGCCAGCGCGCGCTGCGCTTCGCTGTTCAAATCCTCCAACCCGTTCAAGTACAAGGATCCGCCGGCTGCCTGGTCGAGCGCGCCCAATTCGACGCGGCCGTCGCGCTCGCTTCCGAACAGCGCCGCGGCCGGGTCGCCACCCAGACTCGCGGCGACCACCATGAAAAACGGCTTCGATGCGCGCGCGCTCAGGGAGTGCAGGTAGCGCGCATACGCCTCGCGGCCCGAACCCAGTTCCCCGAGCAGCAGCACCGGCGATGAACTGGATGCGGCGTGTTGCACCTGTTCGCGCAGCGCCTGAGTAACCTTGCTTTTGCCGATGGGCACCGCGAGCGCCGATCCTTGGGCGCGTGCGGACAGCCGCTTGCGGCGCCCGGCATCGAGCGCCCGCTCGACCGTCCGCAGCAGCTTGGTCAACGACAGCGGCTTCTCGACGAAATCGAACGCGCCCAGACGCGTGGCCTCGACGGCTGTCTCGACCGTGCCGTGACCGGACATCATGACCACAGGACAGTCATACCCGTCGGTCATGGACCACTCGCGCAACAACGTGATGCCGTCGGTATCCGGCATCCAGATATCCAGCAAGACGAGGTCGGGAACCTGGGTCGCTCGCGAAGAGCGCGCCTGAGTGGCATCCGCCGCGACTTCGACTTCATAGCCCTCTTCGGAAAGAATCTCTTTCAGCAGTCCGCGGATATCCGCCTCGTCGTCGACAACAAGTATTCTCGAAGCGGTCATACACGTTCTCTCCTGTGTTCGCCTTTGCGCGGCTCACGCACCCCCGTGGAGCGTGCGCTGTCGCCCAACGGCAATAGAATTCGCACGCGGGCGCCGCCGCTGCGCCGATTATCCGCCTCAATGCGTCCGCCGTGTTCCTCGACGATTTTCTTCACGATCGCAAGCCCCAAACCGGTCCCCTTGGGCTTGCTCGTGACGTAGGGGTCGAAAACCGTGCCGATCAGGTCCCGGTGAAACCCCGGTCCATTATCGGTTACCACGATCGCCACCGAGGCCCCTTGCCTGGGACCTTCGTCGGCGATATGAGTTTCGATCTCTATGCATGCGCCCGGCCGCCCTTCCAGGGCCTCCAGCGAATTCGTGACCAGATTGTTGAGAATCTGCCGGATGCGCATCCGGTCCGCCGAAATGGCCGGCAACTCCGGACTCAACTGCAATTTGAGGTCGGCGCTCGAGTCCTGAACCCGATACAGATCCGCGACCTCGGTGATCAACTGGTTGAGATCGAAGCGCGAAAAATGCATGTCGGGGGCACGCGCATATTCGCTGAACGCATTGACCATCTGTTTCATCGCATCTACTTGCGCGACGATGGTATGCGTCGCCCGTTCGAGGATTTGGGCATCCTGTGCGTTCATGCTGCCGAGGAACTTGCGCCGCATGCGCTCCGCAGACAGTTGAATCGGCGTGAGGGGGTTTTTGATTTCATGCGCCAAACGGCGCGCAACCTCGCCCCACGCTGCGTCGCGCTGCGCCTGCAGCAGCGTGGTGATGTCGTCGAACACCAATACTACGCCGGGCGCGCCCCCCAAGTCGTTGGGCAATGCGGTGCAAGCGCACATCAGCACACGCTTGCCGGAGTCCGACAACAATTCGACTTGCTCCCGCCAGTCCAAGTCCTCGGCGCCGAGATGCGACTTGAGCGTCGCCAGGAACTGCGTGAACAGCGTCGTGTCGCTGATGGACTCGTCGAAGCGCTTGCCGACGGCGGCCTCCAAATCCACCCCCAGGATGGCGCTCGCCGCCTGGTTCGCGGTGCGGACCGTCAAGTTCGCTTCGAGCGAGACCACTCCCGTGGACAAACGCGCCAGGATCACGGCGAGTCCCGCCCGTTCGGCTTCCACCGCCTGTTGGCTGCGGCGCGTTTCCTCGCGGGCTCTGCCGAGGCGCTTGGTCATGTCGTTGAATGAGGTCACGAGAAACCCCAACTCGTCGCGCGAGGGCAGCGGCAGCTTGGTGTCGTAGTTGCCTTTCGCCACGGCTCGCGTTCCGGCAATCAGGTCTTGCACCGGTTGCACCAGACGCTGGGCCGCGAAGAAGGCGCCGTACACCGCGGCGATCAACGACATGAGCACGACGAAGGTCAGGATCAACACGAAGGTTGACTTGAGCGGTCGACGCAACTGCACGAGATTCGCGTACTGCGTGTATGAGCGCTGCACCGTGTCGGCTAGCTGGCTCAGCTGCTGCGGCACCGGATACAGGGCGATCAACACGCGCGCGATTCCGCTGCCGTTGGCGTCGAGCGGCGCGGCGGCGCGAATCACGTAGCCGCCCACCGAGTCGGTGTCCAGGCTCACATAGGGCCGGCCGCGCCGCAGTTGCAGCATCATTTCGTCCGTCGCCGGCACCGGCAGGGTATCCATGGGGCGATCGGAGCTCGTGGCAAGAATTTGCGCCTGCGCTCCCACGATGGTGAATTCGAGCGCCGAGCTCTCGCGCCGCTCTCGATCGAGCGTGCCGATCAGCTCGCGGGCAGAACTCCCGGACAAGCTGCGCGCCACGACCTGGGTGTGCTGCAGGAATTCGCGTACCCGCACTTCGAGCGCCGCATGCGAGAGCTCGCGGGTGTCCTTCAAGCCCTGGCTCACTTCCAGCTCGAACCAGCTGTCGATGCCGCGATTGATGAATTGGAGCGAAAAATAATAGACGACGAGAATCGGTGCGACCGCAAGCGCGCTGAAAATCGCCACCGTGCGGCCCTTCAAGCGCGACCCTGGGACGTGCCGACGGTAGTCGCGCACCAAGCGCGTGAGCTTGCCGGCGAGCAGCACCACCAGCGTGAGCAGTCCGCAGATATTGATCAGCAAGATCCATGGCAGCCACTTGTCGAACTCGGCTGAATTTTGCGCAGCCGACGCAAGCAGATACAGCGCGACCAACCACAGTGCCACGCCGACGCAGCCGAGCACCGTGGAGCCGTACTTGCGAATCAAGGTTGCAGCGTCCATGTGTACCAGTCGCTTTCGCGATGCCAGTCATTGACCCAAAACATCACCACCCGCAGGCTGAAGGGCACCGAGCCGTAGTCTATCTTCGCCCGCACGCTCGCTTCGTAGCGGCGGTCGGCGCTGATCAATGCTTTGTCCAGAACGGGCAGGCCGCGCACCTCGGAAAGCTGCTCGATGGCCGCGTCGACGGTGCTCAACGACTGTTGCTGCCCGCTGTTGTCGTTGCGCAATATGTAACGCGCGCTCACCGCGTTGTATTGAAGATGGTAGCGCTGGGTCAGTTCGGCAACGCGCGAGTTCGGCAGCAGCTGGCGCACCCGTTCGATATCGAGGTCGAGCTCGAGCGTCAGAGGGACGCCTTCGGCGAGTCCGCGCCGCACCGCGTCGCTGACCGGCAGCTCCAGATGCGCGTTCATGTGATACACGCCGTCCTTGAGCTGCAAGTCGGCGGAACGAACCTCGAAGCGCCCTTCGAGACCGTCGGCGCGCAGCGGCTGCATCCACAGAGTCGCCGCGATCGCCGCACAGCACAAGCATACGGTGTCCGCGAGCGGTCGCGACCGGCGGCGGACAATGGAAGCGGGGTTTGAGCCTACGGCGTTCATCTTTTCGTCAAGGCAGCATAATAGAAGCCGTCAGCACCCGCCTCTCCCGGAAGAATCTGCCGGCCAAATCCATCCGCTTCGCCGAAGTCCGGCCAACCTTCCCAAAGCTCCGCCGGAAGACTGATTGCATCGGGAGTGCCGTGCAGAAACGCAGCGACGAGATCGCGGTTTTCACTTCGAGTCACGGTGCAGGTGGCATACACGAGGCGTCCGCCCGGCGCCAACATGGTCCACGCGGAATTCAACAAACGGGTCTGCAGCAAAGGTAATTTGTCGATATCCGACGGGGACTTACGCAAGCGAATATCGGGGTGGCGGCGGATCACTCCGAGCGCCGAGCAAGGGGCGTCGAGCAAGATTCGATCGAAGGGGACGCCATCCCACCAGGTTTGCGGTGCGCCGGCGTCGCCGCTGATGAGTTCGGCTTGGAGATCTCCCCTCACCAAGTTCTCTCGAACCCTCCCAAGGCGCTGCGGGTCTATGTCGACCGCAACCATGGTCAAACCGGGTTCGCGTTCCGCGATCAGAGCTGTTTTGCCGCCGGGCGCCGCGCAAGCATCGAGCACCCGCTGCCCCGCAGCCAAGCCCAGGGGAAATGCCGCACACTGCGCTCCTATGTCCTGGACCGATACCACCCCTTCCGCAAATCCGGGGAGATCGTGTACGTCGCAAGGCGAATCCAAGGCCACCGCCAGGGGAACGCGCGCCTCCGCGCGCGCGCCGATTCCGGCCTCTCGCAGCTTCTCGAGATACGCAGCGGTCGTGGTGCGCCGGCCGTTGACGCGCAACCACATGGGCGCTTGCGCGTCCCCGGCGGCCAGCAATTGAGTCCAGCGCACCGGCCAGTCGGCGCGCAGGCGATCGGCGAGCCATACGGGCGAGGCATGCCGAGTGGCCGGATTGCGCGCAATATCCGCATCCACGCTTTCGCGCTCCCGCAAATAACGGCGCAACACCGCATTGATCAGTCCCGACGCACGCGCCGCGTCGGTGTCCTTCGCAGTCTGCACGGCCGCGTCGACCACGGCGTAGGCAGGCGTCCTCTCATCCTCGAGCTCGTAAAGCGCCACCGACAACAGCGCGCGCACCAGAAAATCCAAAGACCTCACAGGTTGAGACAAGAGTCGGCCGAGAATCGCTTCGTGGCGGTAGAAGCCGCGCACCGCACCGTAACTCAAAGAGCGTACCGGCGGCGCTAGTTTGGGATCGGCGGCGGCAAGAGCATCCTTCAGCGCCGCATCGAGCGTCGTGCCTTCGCGCAGAATTCGCGCCACGGCGTGTGCGGCGAGAGAGCGCGGGCTGGCCAGGGCTTTCATGCCGGCGCGAAGCGTGCGCCGTCGAGCTTGAGCGCCTTGATGAATTCGCTCGCCGGGAGTGGTTTTCGGCCGGCGAGCTGCAGACGAAGAATTCGCAACACACCGCTGCCGCACGCGACGTCGATGCCGTCGTGCGTGGCGCCGAGCACAGTGCCCGGCGCCGCCGCGGATACTGTGTCGTGGATTTCGGCTTCCCAAATGCGCAGCTGCACACCCTCGAGCCGCGTCTCGGCGATCGGCCAAGGATTGAACGCGCGGATTCGCCGCCAAACCTGCGTCGCATCTTGGTGCCAGTCGATCAGTGCCTCGCTCTTGAGGACCTTCTCGGCGTAAGTGATGCCTTCGGTAGGCTGCGGCACCTCACGGACGCGGCCCAGCCGCAGCGCATCCAGGGTTTCGACTAGAAGTTCGGCGCCGAGACGAGCGAGCCGATCATGTACGGTCTTGGTGGTGTCGCCGGCGCAGATCTCGGTCGTGCGCATTGCCAGCACCGGACCGGTGTCGAGCGCGGTTTCCATGCGCATGATGGTGACTCCGGTCTTCGCGTCTCCGGCGAGGAGCGCGCGCTGAATTGGCGCGGCCCCGCGCCAGCGCGGCAGCAGCGAGGCATGGATATTGATGCAGCCGAGCCTCGGACTCTGAAGTGCGGCGGGCGGCAGAATCTGGCCGTACGCGACGACCACGAGAGCGTCGAGCCCCAAGCCGCGCAACGTCTCGAGGGCTTCAGGCGACTTGAAGCTGGTTGGTTGATGCACGCGAAGTCCACGCTCCATTGCGAGGACTTTGACGGGACTCTGATGCAGGGGTCGGCCACGACCGGCCAGGCGGTCCGGTTGCGTGAACACCGCACAGACGCGATGTGCACGATCCAATGCATCGAGCGCCGGAACCGCAAACTCCGGCGTGCCGGCGAAACCCAGCCTCAGGAGAGGACGATCGGTGCTCAAGGCTCAAAGAGCCGGAGTGGAAGCGCCGGGCCTCGCTGCCGCGGGCGACGCGGGGCGAGAGTCGTTCCCCGTGGATCGTTGCTTACGCTCTTTTTCCAGTCGCCGGCGAATCATCTGGCGCTTGAGCTCGGAGAGGTAATCGACGAACAGCTTGCCTTCGAGATGATCGATCTCGTGCTGGATGCAGACGGCGAGCAGCCCATCGGCGTCCATTTCGAAGGGTCGGCCATCGCGGTCCAGAGCGCGCACGCGAATATGCGTCGCCCGCGACAATTTGTCATAAATACCGGGCAGCGATAAGCAACCCTCTTCGCCCGGACCCGAGCCCTCGAGCACCAGCAACTCCGGATTGATCAGCACCAGCGGCTGGTCACGCTGCTCGCTCACGTCGAGCACGATCAATCGCTTGTGCACGTCGACCTGGGTAGCGGCGAGACCGACCCCTTTGGCCGCATACATGGTCTCGAGCATATCGTCGATCAATTGGCGCAGTGCATCATCGACTGCGGTTATCGCGGCGGCCTTCTTCCGCAGCCTCGGATCGGGATACTCCAGAATTGCAAGCTTTGTCATGGGAGTTATGAGAGCAATATCGTGTTTTTGGCCGAAGAATGTTGCTAAAGTTCCGCCGCTGCTTAACTTAATGCCCCTTTTGGCAGCGCGCCTGAGCGTTGGCAAACGGCAAAACCGGGCGCTACGTCCCAGTCTTTGCCGGAAGGGAGGCAGTATACCAGTCGGTCAGCGACCATAAGCTGCCACAAGGGAGCGAAACGAATGCAAGGTCATCAAGTTATTGCCCTCACCCTAACGGCGGCGGTGCTCGTCGCGTGCCAAACCCCTCGGCCGGTGACGGAGCCGGTACCGGTGGCGACGGCCGAACCGACGGTGGAAGGCACGGTAGTGGGCGACGATCGAACGGCGATGGAAGCGGCCGTTGAAGCGGGACCGTCCAGCGCACGGCCGGCCGCCGAGACGACCCAGAGCGGCCCAGCGCTCAACCCCAATGCCCCTGACAGCTATGTCGTGAAGCGCGGCGATACCCTGTGGGGCATCGCCAAGGTCTTCTTGCGCGATCCGTGGTACTGGCCCGAAATCTGGCAGGTCAATCCGCAGATCCAGAACCCTCATTTGATCTATCCCGGCGATACCCTACGCTTGGTCTATATCGACGGGCGGCCGACCATCTTGTTGCAGCGCGGGGACGCTGCCAGGGTTATGCCGCGCATTCGCAGTCAGCCGCTCGAGGGCGCGGTCACCGCGATCCCTTACGAGACCGTCGCCGCCTTCATGTCGAAGCCTTCGGTGCTCGCGAAAGAACAAATCAAAGATGCACCCTACGTGCTCGCGACCCGCGACATGCACGTGGTCATGGCCAGTGGCGATACTCTTTACGCCCGCGGATTTTCCGGGCCCGTTGAACTCGGTACTCATTACAACGTCGTGCGCGTCGGCGACCCGCTGCGCGATCCGGACGACAATCGCATCGTCGGCTACGACGGCATTTTCACCGGTGCCGGCCACGTCACCCGCGGCGGCGACCCCGCGACTCTCATCATGACGGAGTCCGCCCGCGAAACCGAGGCCGGCGATAAGCTCTTCGCCGGCGGGGTCGACGTTCCGCTCGACTTCATCCCGAGCGCGCCGAAGACCAAGACCAACGGCCGCATCATGGCGGTATCCAACGGCGTCACCGTCATCGGTCAGTACGAGGTCGTGGTCATCAATCGTGGCGCCGCCGACGGCCTCGCGCCGGGCAACGTGCTGGCGGTGTTCACTGCGGGCGAGGTCATTCGCGACACCGCGAACAGGGGTTTTCTAAATGCAAACTCGCGGCTCTTCGCCGAGAAGGTTCGACTGCCCGACGAGCGAAGCGGCACCTTCATGATCTTCAAGACATTCGATCACTTGAGTTACGGGCTGATCATGGAAGCCACGAATGTCATTCGCGTCGCCGATCGGGTGGAAAACCCCTAGGAGCCTGGGATCCGGAGGGTAGCCGGCCGGCGGCCTCTGCGGCGCAAATCTGGGCATTGCCGGTAGGAAATCGAGCCGCGGCGGTGGCCGGACCGGCCAATAATGCGGCCAATGCCACCGAGCGAAGAGTCCTCGGCTTGGGTCCCGCTCACGCGCGCGCCCGCACTCGACGTCGCCACACTCTCGAGAGCGCTCGGGATACTCGGCCCGGCCCGGAACATCTTGGGCGCCTCCGCCGCGTCGCGCGAACACGCCGGAATACCACCGGCGGCGTGCGACTATCTGTCGAGCCCGAAGGCAGCACTCAGCCGTGCGGAACGCGCCTGGCTGGAGAACCCCCGCCATCATGTCGTGCCCTTCACCGATCCCCGATATCCGACCATGCTGCGCGCCACGGAGCGATTTCCGATCGCCCTGTATGTTGTCGGTAATGTGGACGTCTTGAACGATCCTCAGTTGGCCGTCATCGGGAGCCGCAACCCCACTTCGCAGGGGCAAGAGACCGCGACGGAGCTCTCCGAATATCTCGCGGGACGCGGGCTTGCCATAACCAGCGGGCTCGCTGTGGGGATCGACAGCGCAGCGCACCGAGGCGCCCTTTTGGCGCAGGGAATCACGCTTGCCGTGTTGGGGTCAGGAGTCGATGTGATCTACCCGCGGGGCAATCGATCGCTGAGCATGGAAATCGCCCAACAGGGCGCCTTGCTCAGCAGTTTCCCGCTCGGAACCCCGCCGCGTCGGGCGCATTTTCCGCAAAGGAACGGACTCATCGCGGCTTTGAGCCTCGGGACTCTGGTGGTCGAAGCCACGTGCAGAAGCGGCTCCTTGATCACCGCGCGACTGGCAGGCGCTCTGGGGCGAGCACTGTTCGCGATTCCCGGGTCGATCTACAGCCCATTGAGCCGGGGCTGCCACGAACTGATCCGGCAGGGTGCAAAACTCACCGAAACAGCGCATGACATATTGACTGAGTTGAACTTTTCGGGATTTTTTGCCGGTCAGTCACGTGCTGCCGCGGACCATCGCGCCGGAATCGGGGGTGAACTGGGCATGGACAAGGATCGCAAAATCTTGTTAGATGCGCTCGGCTTTGACCCTGCGGACCTTGATCTACTGGTCGTCCGTACCGGACTCAAACCGGAAGCCGTGTCCTCGAACATGCTGATCCTCGAGCTAGAAGGCCACGTTCAGGCCGCCCCCGGGGGCCGCTACTGCCGAGTCGTTAGGAGCCGGAGGTGAAAGATAACGTTCTCGATCTGCTTATCTATCTGTTCGAGAATTACATGAGCGCCGACGACGAGCCGCGGCCGGATCGCAGTGTCTTGAAGCTCGAGCTGGACAAAGCGGGTTTCGCCGAACCCGACATCGACCGCGCGCTGGAGTGGCTGGACGGACTGTCGGGCGAACAGCTGGGTAAGGTCGCCGAGGCCACTGCGCGAGCCGTGCGCGTATTCAGCGGCCAGGAATTGCTGCGGCTCGATACCGATGTGCGCGGATACCTCCTGTATTTGGAAAATGTTCGCATACTCTCCAGCACTCAGCGCGAGCTCGTCATCGACCGCCTCATGGCGCTCGAAGCGGACGAAATCGACATCGAACAAGTGAAATGGGTCGTCTTGATGGTGCTATTCAGCCAACCTGGACAAGAATCCGCTTACGCGCAGATGGAAGACTTGGTCTTCGAAGAGCGCTCCGACGCTTTGCATTAGACGACTTTGAGC
>DATMNF010000029.1:0-2076 GCA_035569355.1 Steroidobacteraceae bacterium | reverse complement strand
TCCGTCATTTACGAAACTGCCCCCGGTTTCCTCGATTCGGCGCCAACGCTAACCGCCGGGTGCGTATTGCTCGATATCAGGATGCCGGAAATGGATGGACTCGAGCTTCAGGCTCGACTCAATCGTCTCGGCTTTCGTCTGTCGGTAATCGTCATGACCGGGCACGGCGATGTGCCGACCGCAGTGCGGGCAATGAAGGCGGGCGCCGTCGATTTCATCGAGAAGCCGTTCGACGATGAACGCCTGATCGCTGCGATCGAGGCCGCCTTGGCGGGTTCCGGATTAGTATCCCGCGATCGGGAGGCGGCGGAGGCGGCTGAACGGATCGCGCTCAGTCGGCGCGAGCGGGAGGTGCTCGATGCGCTGGTGGCCGGCCGGCAAAGCAAGGTAATCGCCCACGATCTCGGACTCAGCGTGCGAACCGTCGAAGTGCACCGCGCTCGAATGATGGAGCGACTCGGCACCAGCCGCTTCGCGGAAGCGGTGCGCCTTGCGGTATTGGCGGGATTGGCCCCCGGCAACCGTGGCGCGGCCGGTCGCCTCGCGGGCGTGGCGTGAGAATAGAGGGCAGCGCGATGCCGCTGCCAGAGGATATACGCGCGGTCAAGAGCGTCGACGATACGGCAGATTATCACCTTGATGATATCGAATGGCTCAAACACGAACTCGGTAACGCAAGCCCGGGACACGAGTCCGACTTGATGCGCCTGCTAGTGTCCAGGGTGACCCTGAACAACATGTTCCAATTCTGCGTTCTTCTCGACGCGCAGGGCGCAATGTGGGACATGAACCACGCGGCGCTGCGGGGCGCTGGCATTACGCGCACCGATATCCACGGAAAGCCATTTTGGGAAGCCCGTTGGTGGCAGACCTCGGTCGAGACCCGCGAGCAGCTCAAAGCGGCGATCGGACGTGCGGCCCACGGCGAGTTCGTGCGCTACGACGTCGAAATTATCGGCCGGGCGAGCGGCAACGAAATAATCACGATCGACTTCGACATTGTGCCGGTCAAAGACCGGGACGGAAACGTCGGGTTTCTGATCTGCGAAGGCCGCGACGTCACCGAGCAGCGCCGCCTCGAACGCGAGGTCCTGCGCGAGCGCGAGGAGCTCGCCCAGGAGTTGCGCGGGCGCATTGAAGAGATCCTCGATCGCGTCAGCGACGCGTTCTACGCGGTCGATCCCGAATTGCGGATCGTCTATGTCAACCGGCGCCTGGAAGAGTTGATCCAGCAGCCGCGGCAGAGGCTGATAGGCCAGCGGATCGGAGACGTCTTTCCGGATGTGTGGGATGGTGACGGGGAAAGCCATCGCCGACGGTTTGCTGCCATGGGGGACACGCTTGCGGCGCGATTTGAATCCTTCTCCGAAGGGCTCGGCGCGTGGATCGAAGGTAGCATCTATAGAAGCGACACCGGGTATTCGGTCTATTTTCAAGACATCAGCGGGCGACGGCACATCGAGGAGGAGCTCCGTCGAGCGGCCGCCCAGGCGGAAGCCGCTGCTTTGGCGAGGAGCCGTCTGCTCGCGGCCGCGAGCCAAGATCTGCGCCCGCCGCTAAATGAAATCATTCACGAGATGCTTCAGCCTGCCACTGCGGATGCCGAGCATTCTCCGAGGTTGGTGCGGGCGCAGCGTGCCGCTGGCCGGCTGACGAGCGCTCTCGATAAACTGACGGAATTGGGGCAGCTCGACAGCGGTCAGCACGAGCCGCAGCGCCGGACTTTCCCAATCCGCGACCTGCTGGAGCAGATCAGGAACACCTGGGCGCCGCAGGCCCGAGAGAAAGGGCTTGGTTTTGAGCTCCCGGGATCGCAAGAACTCGTTCACTCGGACCCCGAGATGTTAGGCACGATGCTTCAGCACCTCGTTGGCAACGCGATTGGGAACACCGACCGGGGGCGAGTTTGGATCGAATGTTGCCGCCGCGACGAAGTACTGATGATCAAGGTACACGACACCGGTATCGGCATTCCCGAGGACAAGCTCGACGCCATTTTCGAGGAGTTCCAACAGCTGCATCCGTCGCGCAGCGAAGGCATGGGCCTCGGTCTGTCGATCGTCAGGAGGACGGCCG
>DATMNF010000028.1:0-2320 GCA_035569355.1 Steroidobacteraceae bacterium | reverse complement strand
ATCGATAAATCCGACCCCACCGTGCACCTGAATCCCCAACGAAGCGATCTCGACGGAATTCTCGGTGCACCAGCCCTTGATCACCGGAATCATCAGATCAGCAAAGGCTTGATGAAGTTGACGATCCGCTTCGGACGGATGAAGACGCGCGGCGTCGAGCGAAACAGCCACCACCGCGCTGAGCGCCCGCATGGCTTCCGTCTGCGATTTCATGAGCAGCAGCATGCGGCGCACGTCCGGATGTCGGACGATGGAAACACGCGCACCTCCCCGCACACCCGCCTCCGTGCTCTGAATTCGCTCGCGCGCATAAGTCAGCGCGGTCTGGTAGGCGCGTTCCGAGAGGCCCACGCCTTCGAGGCCCACCGAATACCGGGCGGCGTTCATCATGATGAACATATACTCCAGCCCGCGATTTTCCTCGCCGACGAGCTCGGCCAGCGCTCCGCCATTCTGTCCGAACGCCAGTACGCACGTCGGGCTGGCGTGAATTCCGAGCTTACGTTCGATGGAAAGGCATTGAACATCGTTGCGCGCACCGATCGAACCATCCGCCTCGACCAGGAACTTCGGCACCGCAAACAGCGAAATGCCCCTGACGCCTTCCGGTGCCCCGGACACCCGGCCCAAAACCATGTGAACGATATTGTCGGTCAGATCGTGTTCGCCATAGGTGATGAAGATCTTTTGACCCTCGATCCGGTAGGTTCCATCGCCGGCCGGCACCGCTCGTGTGCGCACCGCCGACAGGTCCGACCCGGCCTGCGGCTCGGTGAGGTTCATCGTGCCCGTCCATTCTCCTGTGACCAATCGCGGGAGGTAGGCACGCTTCTGCGCCTCTGAACCGCGCAGATCGAGCGCATCTATCGTGCCGCGGGTCAACATGGGGCACAACGCGAAGGCCATGTTGGCGCCGTTCCACATTTCCTCGACCAGCGCCGAAAGAGCCCGCGGCAAATTTTGACCGCCGAATTCCGCCGGACAGGACAGCGCGTTCCAGCCGTCCGCAACGAATCGGGCGTACGCCTGCTTCCACCCGGCGGCGGTCAACACCTGTCCTTCCCGCCAGCGCACGCCTTCCAGATCGCCGGCATGGTTGATCGGGGAAAGTACCGCGCCGGCGAATTTGGCGGCTTCCTCGAGTACGGCTTCCGCCACATCCACCGTCAGATCGTCGAAGCCCGGCAGCCTCGCGAGCAATTCGAGGTCCACCAACTCGCGCAGCACGAACTTCATGTCGGCCAGGGGAGCTTGATAATCGCGCATGTTCAGTACACTCCCATCAAGCAGCTTTACATATTGCGGCGATAGCGGCCGCCGACTTCGTAGAGGGTGTGGGTAATCTGACCCAGAGAACAGCCGCGCACGGCTTCCATCAGCACTTCGAACGTGTTGCCGTTTTCTATGACGGTGCGGCGCAGCCGCTCGAGCAATGCAGGCGCCCGCTCGGCATTGCGCTCCTGGAACGTCTTGAGACGCTGCAGCTGCGACTGCTTCTCCGCGTCGGTGGAGCGCGCCAGCTCGATCGCCTGCGGCGCGGCCTCGGCGTTCGGATTGCGGTAGGTGTTGACGCCGATGATCGGATAGGAGCCGTCGTGTTTCTGGCGCTCGTAAAACAGCGATTCTTCCTGGATTTTGCCGCGCTGGTAGCCGGTTTCCATGGCGCCGAGCACTCCGCCGCGTCCGGAGATCGCATCGAATTCCCTCAGCACCGCCTCTTCGACCAGGTCCGTCAGTTCGTCGATGATGAAGCTGCCCTGGTTCGGGTTCTCATTCTTGGCCAAGCCCCATTCACGATTGATGATGAGCTGTATCGCCACGGCGCGGCGCACGCTTTCCTCGGTGGGCGTCGTGACCGCTTCGTCATAGGCGTTGGTGTGCAGGCTGTTGCAATTGTCGTAAATGGCGCAGAGCGCCTGCAGGGTGGTGCGTATGTCGTTGAACGCCATCTCCTGCGCGTGCAGCGAGCGGCCGGAGGTTTGTACATGGTACTTGAGTTTTTGACTGCGTTCGTTGGCACCGTATTTTTCCTTCATCGCAACGGCCCAGATGCGGCGTGCGACGCGCCCGATCACCGAGTATTCCGGATCCATGCCGTTGGAGAAAAAGAAGGACAGGCTTTGGGCGAAGTCATCGATGTGCATGCCGCGAGCAAGGTAGGACTCGACGTAGGTGAAGCCATTCGCCAGCGTGAATGCCAGCTGCGATATCGGATTCGCGCCTGCTTCGGCGATGTGATATCCCGATATCGAGACCGAGTAGAAGTTCTGCACCTTGTGGTGCACGAAGTATTCCTGAATGTCCCCCATCATCTTGAGTG
>DATMNF010000027.1:0-46679 GCA_035569355.1 Steroidobacteraceae bacterium | reverse complement strand
GGCCGGAGCGCCGCTGGGCCTGATGCTATGGGACATCGACAACTTCAAAGTCATCAACGACAGCTACGGACATCGGGCGGGCGACCGGGTCCTGCAGAGCGTCGCCGACTGTTTCAAGGCGTCGCTGCGCTCCGGCGATTTCATCGCGCGCATCGGGGGCGAGGAGTTCGGCGTACTGTTGAGGGGTCTGAAGCTCGCCGATGCGGTGCATGTCGCCGATCAACTGCGAGCATCGGTCGAAGCTCTGCGATTTCATTTTCGCGGCGCGCCGGTGCGGGTCACGGTCTCGTGCGGGATCACCGAACTGCAGACCGGCGAGGCGGCGGACTGCGCCTTCGATCGCGCCGACGCGGCCTTGTACCGCGCCAAGAACGGCGGCAAGAATCGATGCGTCCCCGCCGAGCCGCCCGCCCGCCAATATTCGTCTAGTTAACAGATATTTAACGTGTTTATTCGGGATTACGCACGGATTCTTGGTGCTGCATACGGCTAGAATCCCCCTGCCAGCCTAAATCGATCAACTAACTGCGATTATTTGAGAATTGCGATCGGCAATGGGTTGAGGGCGGCGAGTTGGCGGTGCGTTGCAGCATCACGGAGTCTGTAGAAATTCATGTCCGTTCCCGAAAATATCGTAACTGAACGGTCAGTCTCGTCGTCAATCGCGGTCCCGGTTGGCCATCCCGGAGTTGCGGCCGAGCGTCGCAGCGCCGTGGGCCTGCGCGCTTTGCTGCTCACCGCGCTGCTCTTCCTTGTGCCCTTGGTGACCTATTGGCCGGCGACTTTCCACGACTTCGGATTGCGCGACGATTACTCGAATTTGCGCGAGGCGCATGACGAGCCCGGCAAGATCGTCAAATTCTGCGCGTCACATGCGCGACCGGTCTACGGCTGGCTGCTGCAGGCGACTTACGGTCAAACCGACACCGTGCAAGATCTGCAATGGATGCGCTTGGCTGCCTCGCTGTTATTGGGTGCACTCTCCTTGGTCGCTTTTCGCGGTCTGCGTGCGCTGGGCTGGTCGTTCAACACCAGCTTGTGCTACGCGGTGCTGCTCGCGTTGATTCCCTCCGCGCAGGTGATTGCGGGTTGGGCCATTGGCTGGCCCTACGCGGCGACCGCGCTGCTCGCCTTCGGCGGATTCTTCGTCGTTGAAGGGGCTCTGAACGCGGGGATGAGCGTGGGTCCCGGCCGTGCC
Source organism: Steroidobacteraceae bacterium (assembly GCA_035569355.1). Taxonomy (GTDB): domain Bacteria; phylum Pseudomonadota; class Gammaproteobacteria; order Steroidobacterales; family Steroidobacteraceae; genus Bog-1198. The sequence continues at coordinate 45,481 of DATMNF010000027.1, read as the reverse complement.
GCGATTCAATGGACGGTGGGGTTGGGACTCATGGTGGTAAGCGCGCTCATTTATCAGCCGAGCGCCATGTTTTATGTGGTGCCCCTGGCGGGCGCATTGATCGTGCAGCGGCACCGCACGCTCGCGCAGAGCGCGCGCTGGGCTGGAATCCATCTGGGATTCGTGGTCATCGCTTTGGGCCTGGCCTACTGCACGATGACACTGCTATACGCGACGGGCGTTTTCGTCAAATCGGGTCGTGTCGCGTTCGAGCACCACTGGGGCGACAAGATTTCCTGGTTCCTGCAAGAAACATTGCCGAATGCGCTCAGCCTCTTGGTGTTGAACGACAACAATCACCGCGACCAAGGGCTCTACGTGGGCTGCGCTGTGCTCATCGGCGCGCTCCTGCTGGCGGGCGCGTATCTGGAGTGGCGCCGGTACGGAACTTCGCGCGGCATCGTTTGGCTGGCGGCGCTGCTGGGCCTGCCGGTGTTCGCGTGCGCCGTGAGCTTGATCGCCTCGGAACGCTATGCGACTTACCGCACCATCCTGGCGATGAGTGCGGTACTGCTTTGCTTCCTGGTGGCTTCAATCCGCGAACTCACCCAAAGCTGGGGCTCGAGCAGCCGGCGCGTGCTCGCAACGATGGTCGTTGCGCTCGCATTCTTCAGCGCGCAGCATCATGTCTATGCATTGATCGCCGTGCCCCAAGGCAATGAATGGCAATTGATCATGGCGGGCGCCAAACGCGTCCACTTGGACGGGTCGCATCCGCGCATATTTGCCATCAAGTCGACCCCGGCCGATATTTCCACCGCGACCATCTATCACGACGAGTTCGGTTCGCTCTCGTCGAATTCCGAATGGGTACCCAAGGAAATGTTCAAGCGAGCGATGCACGACCTGCATCCGGGAGTGCCGGATCTCGAGTCGCGCTACGAGTTTTCCTTGGGTGCCAAATTGCCGGCCGATCAGCGCTACGACGTCATCATCGACTTGCACCGGCTTCGCCAGTTCTACACGGACAATTGACGCCTAGCCGAGAAGATCCCCGAGGCGCGCATGCGCGATGGCGGCACGCACCGCGAGGGGCCATAAGGCGTGCAAGCGGATGCGCTTCATGCCGGTGATCGGCATGTCGAATTCGGCCGAAGGGTTCGTGAGCCGGCGTGCGAGCTGCGCGCCCATGGCCGTGCCCATCGCGACTCCTCGGCCGTTATAGCCCAAGCAAACCGTGACGCCGTCCGCGGGTTCGTGAATGTGCGGATAATGATCCGGCGTCATCGCCAATCGTCCGCCCCATGCATGGGTCCACGGCGTTTGCGCCAGAGCGGGCCAAAGAGTGCGCGCGTAAGCCAACAAATGCGGGATATCCGCCGCGGCGGATATTTCACGCATCGGTCCGCGCCCCCCGATCAACAAACGCCGATTGGTATCGACGCGGTAATACACCGTAACCGTACCGCTTTCGTAGAGCGCCGCTCGGCTCGGCATTACGCCGCGCGCGATTGCATCGGGGAGAGGGGCCGTCGCCGCTATCGCGCCGAAGACGGGTACGATCGTGCGGCGCAAATCGGGCCAGAGATCGTCGGTATAGCCGTTGGTTGCGAGCACGACCTGGCGCGCGGACACGGTGCCCGTGGCGGTGGTTATCTCCCAGGCTGTGCCGCTCCTCTTCAGATGCAGCGCCCGCGAGCCGCCGTGCACCGCGGCGCCCGCGCCGAGCGCCGCGCGCGCGAGTCCACGCACGTAGCTCAGGGGATTCAAATCCCCGCCGCGCCGATCCAGCATCGCAAGCGCGTAGCGCGCCGTGCCGGTGGCTCGCTCCAGGCTCGCGCCTTCCAACAACTCGACGGGAGCGCCGCGTCGCGCCAATTGTTCGGCGGTAGCGTGCACTTGCGCCGCATGCTTCGCCCGTACTGCGGCGCGCAGCGTGCCATTGCGTCGTGCGTCACAATGAATGTCGAGGCGCTCGATGAGAGCGAAGACGAAGGCCGGCGCGCCTCCGGCGAAGGCATTCATGCGGCCGCCCAAGTCCTTACCGAAATCGCTTTCCACTTGATCCGGATCGGGTTTCAGACCCGGATTGACTTGACCGCCGTTGCGGCCCGATGCGCCCCACCCAGGATCGGCGGCTTCGAGCAGCACGACCTTTGCACCGAACTCCGCCAGATGCAGAGCGGTAGACAATCCGGTGACGCCGCCGCCGACCACGGCCACGTCGGCCCGCACGTCGCCGTCGAGCGGCGGCGTCGGTACGGCGTCTTGTGCGGTATCTTGGTAGAGGTTAGGCATGTGACCGATTGGCGTGCGGGCTAAGCTTGCCAGAACGGCATCGACGGAACCAATGATGATAGCGGAACCTCTGCAGTGGATGTGCGCCCTCTTGGGTGCCTTGATGGTCGGCATCTCGAAGGCCGGCATCACCGGGCTCAGCCTTCTGTCCGTCGCGCTCTTCACGCACGTGTTTCCGAGCAGCAAACAGGCGAGCGGCCTGGTGCTGCCGCTGCTGATATTCGGCGATTTCGTCGCGGTTCTATCCTACCGCGAGCACACGCAATGGCGCTACCTATGGAGACTGATGCCGTGGACGGCGGCCGGCGTCGTACTCGGATATTTCGCTCTCGGCCACGTATCCGATAGAACCGTCCGCATCATGATCGGCGTGATCATTGTTTCGCTGTGCGTCCTGGGCTATTGGCGCCGATACGTGACTCCGCAAACGCCGGCGACCGCGGGAAGCTGGCATTGGACACTCGCGGCGGCGGTCGGAATCACGGCGGGCTTCATTACCCTGGTCGCAAACGCCGCGGGTCCGTTGATGGCAATCTACCTCGTTGCGATGCGCCTGCCGAAGATGCAATTCGTCGGCACCGTCGCAGTGTTCTTCATGGTGCTCAATCTGTTCAAGGTACCGTTCATGGTCGAGCTCGGCTTGATCACGGTGCAGAGCTTCGCATTCAACCTCGCGCTGGCGCCGGCGGTGCTGCTCGGCGCATTCGCGGGCCGCTGGCTCCTGATGCGCATCAATCAGCGGCTTTTCGAAAAACTCGTGTTGGCACTGAGCGCAATCGCGGGCGTCCTGTTGATCGTATGAGGGAGAATGAGGATTTTTGCCTTCGCGAAAGGCGCGCAAAGGTGTAGCGTAGCGTCTTGGCAATACCAATAAGGATGATCGAGACATGCAATACCAAGGTTTGGGTGGCCTTATCGTTCTCATCGCCGACGTATGGGCGATCGTCAACATCTTTCAAAGCACCGCGGATACCGGAAAGAAAGTTCTCTGGACGGTCCTGGTGATCATCCTGCCCGTACTCGGATTCATTCTTTGGTATTTTTTGGGGCCGAAGACCGGCAAGGCATAGCGCGCCGCCTCAGCTCTGATGCGGCCGCGCCGCTGTTGGTATATACAGGATAAGCATGCGTCCACGCAGTCATGAGCGCCACAGTTTGGGTGGAACCAGCTGGCTACGCGCCAGTGTGTTGGGAGCCAACGACGGGATCGTTTCGACTTCCAGTCTGATCTTGGGTGTCGCCGCAGCTCACGCATCCCAAACCAATGTCCTGCTGAGCGGCACCGCGGCGCTGGTGGCCGGAGCGATGTCCATGGCGACGGGCGAATACGTTTCGGTGCACTCGCAAGCGGACACCGAAGCGGCCGCCCTGGCGCAGGAGCGCGCCGAGCTGGAAGGCGATTTCGCCGGTGAGCGGCGCGAGCTGACCGACATCTATGTGCGCCGCGGACTCGATCTCAATCTCGCCGCGCAGGTGGCCGCTCAGCTCATGGCGCACGATGCGCTGGGCTCGCATGCCCGCGACGAATTGGGATTGTCCGCGACCACGCGGGCGAGGCCGTTGCAAGCCGCACTGGCATCGGCCGGCAGCTTTGCGGCAGGCGCGCTACTCCCGCTTCTGGTGGCGGGTTTCGCTCCGGCGCAATATCTGATGATTTCCATCGTGGTCGTCTCTCTCGTCTGTTTACTCATCCTCGGCGGCTGGTCGGCGAAGGTGGGGGGCGCCGATGTGCGCACCGGCGCATTGCGCGTGACGTTCTGGAGCGCTCTGGCCATGGCGATAACCGCCATCGTCGGCGCGATTGCCGGCGCTCTGACTTGAGCGACGCCCGCTTGACGGGCGCGCGCCCGATTCAATCTGCGCTTTTCAGCGTCGCGCAAATGAACGAGGCTGATCGTGCCGCGGCGGCCGCCGGCACGCCGGGATCGGTATTGATGCAAAATGCCGGCAATGCCGTGGTGCGGGAAATCACGCGCCGCTGGTCGCCTCGACCCGTGACCGTACTTTGCGGCCCCGGCAATAATGGCGGCGATGGCTTCGTGGTGGCCACCGCGCTTGCCGAGGCCGGCTGGCCGATCCGTGTCGCCTTGCTCGGTAAACGTGAACGTCTGCGCGGCGACGCACACTTTCACGCAATGCGCTGGAGCGGCGGCGTCGAGGCCCTCACTCCGGCTGCGATCGAGCGCGCCGCGCTCGTTGTCGACGCGCTATTTGGGTCGGGCCTGAACCGCACCTTGGAGCCTGAAGTCCTGGAGACGCTGAGCGCGGCGGCGAAATTGGGTCTGCCGCTCGTGGCCGTTGACGTACCGAGCGGCGTGATGGGCGACACCGGCGAAAGTGTGGGCGCCGTGGCGGCGGTTTGCACCGTCACCTTCGCACGCAAGAAACCGGGCCATGTGTTGTTGCCCGGCCGGGATTTGTGCGGCGAAATTGTGGTCGCGGATATCGGCATTCCGGCGACCGTGCTCGAATCGCTCTCCATCGACAGCTGGGAGAACGATCCCAGCGTGTGGCGGTCGCAACTGCCGCGGGCGACGGCGTCGAGCAACAAGTATACGCGCGGCCATGCGCTGCTTTACGGCGGTTATCCCATGACCGGCGCGTCCCGAATGGCGGCGCGCGCTGCGGCACGCGTCGGCGCCGGACTCACGACGATCGCGGTGCCGAGCGTCGCGTTCTCCATATATGCCGCAGCCCTCACCAGCGTCATGGTGCAGCCCTTGACGCTGGAGGGCGACCTGGCCCGCCTCCTCGGCGACTCGCGCTACACGGCTTTTTTGATCGGGCCCGGCGCCGGTGTCAGCGACGCCACGCGCAAATCAGCGCTCCAAATCCTTGCGCTGGCGCGGCCGGTTCTGCTGGATGCGGACGCGATCAGTGTGTTTGCCGGGAAAGCGGTCGAACTTGCGCGCGCCATTCGAGGGCCGTGCGTCATGACGCCGCATGACGGCGAGTTCGCGCGGGTCTTCGACCCCCGCACCGACAAGCTCAGTCGCGCGCGGACCGCGGCGCGGCAGAGCGGAGCGATCATCGTGCTGAAGGGAGCGGATACCGTCATCGCGGCTCCCGACGGCCGCGCTGCCGTCAATACGAACGCTCCCGCAAACCTGGCCACGGCCGGCTCCGGAGATGTTCTCGGCGGGTTGATTCTCGGTCTGCTCGCGCAAGGCATGGAAGCTTTCGCAGCGGCGGCGGCCGGCGTCTGGATACACAGCGCCGCGGCCGCGCGCTTCGGACCCGGCCTGATCGCGGAAGATCTTCCCGAGCTCGTGCCCGCCGTATTGAGGGAGTTGGATCAGGGCCCATGAATGCATGGTTTCCGCGGATCACATTTCATTCGCTGGTGATCGTAATCAGCGTGCTCACGTATGTATTGACGACGCGGGCGGAGCACGAGCGGCGGCCGCCGTCGATAGCCATCGCGTGGGTTCTGGGAATGATCGCGCTGCCCTATCTCGTGTTGCCCATGTATATCCTCTTTGGCCGCCGCAAGTTGCCTCGCCGGGTGCTGCGGTGGTCCGAAACGCGAGCACACGGCGAGCATTGGGCCGAGGATCTGGTCGAGAGTTTCGGCTTGGCGCCCTCTGCGCCTTGTTCGGCCCGCCTGCACCGCGATGGCGTTGAGTCCGCCTCTGCATTGTTCGCCATCATCTCGAGCGCGGCCGTGCGCGTGGACATCTGCACCTATATTCTCGGCAATGATCCGTTCGGCCGAGAGGCGATGCAGTGCATGATTGCGCAGGCGCGAGCGGGCGTGCAGGTGAGATTGCTCATCGACGGCGTCGGTGCGCTGCAGCTGCCCCGCTCTTGCATCCGCCAATTGAATGCGGCGGGCATCGAGACCGCGATCTTCAGTCCGTTGTTGGCGCGCAAGACTCCGGGGCCCCGCAATTTGCGCAATCATCGAAAAATGGTCATCGCCGACGGAGCGCATCTGTGGGCGGGAGGCAGAAACCTCGCCGCGGAATATTTCGTCGGCCTGAACGGGGCTAAGCCATGGCGCGATTTGACCTTCGATATCAGGGGGCACGTAGCCGCTGCCGCCGCGAGTCAATTCGAGGCCGACTGGGTCGCCGCCGGCGGCAGGCCCGAACCTCGCACCGCCGACGCCGCAGGCACCGCGGCGGCGCTGCGAGCAGCGGACATCGCCGCCTGTCAGCCGGAGGCCGGCGGCAGCCGAGCCCAGTTCTTGCCGAGCGGCCCCGATCAGGCCGAGGACACGGTGCAAGCATTGCTGATCGATGCGTGTTTCCATGCCCGTGAACGCATGCTGGCCGTGACACCCTACTTCGTCCCCGACTCGAGCCTGGAAACGGCGATGCGCCTGGCGGCGCGGCGCGGCGTGATGATCGACTTGTGCATTCCCGCCGTCTCGAATCATCGCCTGGCGGATTTCGCGCGCAACCGGCCGTTGCGTGCACTCAGCGCCGCCGGCGCCCGAGTGCATTTGCTGCCGTACATGAATCACGGCAAGGCCGTGGTGTTCGACGAATCACTCGCCGTGACCGGCTCGGTCAATCTTGATTCGCGCAGCCTGTTGCTCAACTACGAGTGTGCCGTTGTTTTCTATGGAGCCCGCGAAATCGATTGGCTGGCGAGCTGGATCGAATCCATGATCCCCGAATCGCACGCCTTTGATTACCGCCCGCCCAGTCTGTGGCGCGACATCGTCGAAGGCCTGCTTTTGACGGTTGCATACCAACTGTAGGGTTGCTCACCAACTGTAGGAAAGGGCCTACATAGGATAATTGGTCGCACACGCGTGACGCATAGTATCCTTCACAGCGCCCCGCGATCGCCGCGCACTGGCAGGTACAATGGAGTTCAAGGACTACTACAAAGTCATGGGTGTGCCGCGCGATGCCACCGAGGCGCAGATCAAGCAGGCCTACCGTAAGCTCGCACGCAAATATCACCCGGACGTCAGCAAGGAAAAGAACGCGGAGGCGCACTTCAAGGAGGTCGGCGAAGCCTACGAAGTGCTCAAGAGTCCGGAAAAGCGTGCCGCCTACGATCAACTGGGGCAGCGGCATCAGGCGGGTGAAGATTTCCGGCCGCCGCCGGACTGGGGCTCCGGTTTTGAATTCAGCGGTGACGGCGCGCGCGAGTCGGACTACAGCGACTTCTTCGAGTCTCTTTTCGGCGCACAAGCTCGGGCAGGAGCCCGCGGCAGGCGCGGTTCATCCCATCCGGGCCGCGGTCAAGACCACCACGCGAAAGTGCTGCTCGATCTCGATGCTACCCTGCACGGCGGTGCCCGGCAGCTCACTCTGCGCGTCCCCGAGATAGACGCCGACGGCAGACTCGTATCGAAGGAACGTGTGCTCAACGTGCAAGTGCCCAAGGGAATTCTCGCCGGTCAGCACATTCGATTGGCAGGCCAGGGTGAACGTCCACCCGGCGAGGGCGCACCCGGGGACTTGTTCATCGAGGTCGATTTTCAGCCGCATTCCTTGTACAGAGTCGACGGGCGCGATCTGTATCTCGATTTGCAGGTCGCGCCGTGGGAGGCCGGGCTCGGCGCCGCCGTGAAAACGCCGACGCCGGCGGGAGCCGTGGATTTGAAGATCCCCCCCAACTCACATGCCGGCACCAAGCTGCGGTTGAAGGGTCGCGGCATTCCGGCCGCCCCGCCCGGCGACTTCTACGTGATCGTGCAGATCGCGCTGCCCCCCGCCAATGACGAGAAGGTCAAGCAAGCCTATGCGGCCTTCGCCGCGGCTGCACCGTTCAACCCTCGCGCGAGTCTGGGAGTGTAAGCCATGCCGTCATCGGAAGATCAGGCGCTGCCCGGCGCCATTTTCGAGGAATCAACAGCGGTGCTCACCGTCAAGGACCTGAGCCGCTTGTGCGCCGTGGACGAAAGGCACATCGTGGAATACGTCGAAGAAGGAGTGCTACAGGTGGTCGAAATCGACGGTGCCGAATGGCACTTTACCGGCGGCGCGCTGCGGCGTGCGCGGCTCGCATTGCGCCTCGAACGGGATCTTGAACTCAATCTCGCGGGCGTCGCCCTGGCGCTCGAATTGATGGAAGAGTTGGACCGCTTGAGGCGCGAACTGCAGGCGAGACGCTGAATGCCCGCTCTCGAATCCGACGCCTTCGTATTTTTCGGCGCCACCGGCGATCTGGCCTACAAGAAGATATTCCCGGCGCTCTATGCCTTGGTGCACCGGAGCGGACTCAATATTCCCATCATCGGCATGGCGCGCGCCGGCTGGACGCTGGAGAAGCTCAGGGCACGCGCCCGCGAGAGCGTCGAGCACAGCGGCGACTTCGAGGCCGGGTGCTTCGAGAAACTCGCAGCGCTGTTGCGCTATGTGGACGGCGATTACACCGACCCCGCGACGTTTTCCCATTTGAAGGAGGCCTTGGGGCTTGCGACCCGGCCGATCCACTATCTTGCGATCCCACCGAGCATGTTCGCGAGCGTCGTGCAAGGTCTCGCGAAATCGGGATGCGCGAAGAGCGCACGGGTAATCGTCGAGAAACCCTTCGGCCGCGATCTCGCGACGGCGCAGGCCCTCGATCGCACGCTGCACGAGGTATTTCCGGAATTCGCGATATTTCGCATCGATCATTACCTGGGCAAGGAGGCGGTGCAGAATCTCGTGTATTTCCGTTTCGCCAACACCTTTCTCGAGCCCATTTGGAATCGTCACTACGTCAAGGACGTGCAAATCACGATGGCGGAGCAATTCGGCGTCGAGGGCCGCGGCGCCTTTTACGAGGAAGTCGGCGCCATTCGCGACGTCGTGCAGAATCACCTGCTTCAAGTGACCGCGCTGCTCGCGATGGATCCTCCGACCGGACACGAACCGACCGCGATGCAGGCGGAAAAATTGCGCCTGTTCCGCGCGATGCGGCCGCTCGAGCCGAAGGAGGTGGTACGCGGTCAATTCAAGGGTTACAGGAACGAGCCAGGGGTGGCCAAGGATTCGCAGGTCGAGACGTTCGCCGCGCTGCGCGTGCACATCGACACCTGGCGCTGGGCGGGCGTTCCGTTCTACATTCGGGCGGGAAAATGCCTACCCATCAGCGCGACGGAAGTCACAGTGACCCTCAAGCGTCCGCCGCTGCCGATCTTTGATCCCAATGACGCCACGCCGCGAAACTATTTTCGCCTGCGATTGAGCCCCGAGGTGGTGATCAGCGAGGGCGCGCTTGTGAAGCGGAACGGTGAACAGATACGCGGCGAACCCGTGGAGCTCATCGCCCGCCACCATTCCGAAAGCGAGAAATCGCCCTACGAACGCCTGCTGGGCGACGCCATACGCGGCGACACATCGCTATTCACCCAAGACGACAGTGTGGAGGCGGCATGGCGGGTCGTGGATCCGGTGTTGAAGGCGCCGCCCGCGGTGCTCGAATACGAACCCGGCACCTGGGGGCCGTCAGGCGCGGCCAGGGTCGTGGATGGCGGAGAAACGTGGCATGACCCGGTACCCGAGAAGTCCCTGCCGTGTTGAACAGCGAGGAGGTCATTTTTCTGCTGGATGTGGACAACACGTTGTTGGACAACGATCGATTTGCCGCGGATCTCAGCGCCCGCCTGGATCAGGCGTTCGGCGCCTCCGAATGCGCGCGCTATTGGGCGATCTTCGCCCGATTGCGCGAGCAGCTCGGGCTCGCCGACTACCTGGGAAGCTTGCAGGCATTTCGCACCGGGCTCGACGACCATCCGGATTTGCTCGAAATGTCGGAATTCGTGCTGGAATATCCCTTCGCGGCGCGGCTGTTTCCGCGCGCGCTCGACGCGGTCGCTCACTTGAGCACGCTCGGACGTCCCGTGGTGCTATCGGACGGCGACATCGTGTTTCAGCCCCGCAAGATCCAGCGCTCGGGAATATGGGACGCGGTCGAAGGCCACGTCATGATCTATCTGCACAAGGAGCGGGTGCTGGATCACATGCAGCAGCGCTACCCGGCTCCCCACTACGTCATGGTCGACGACAAACCGAACTTGTTGGCCGCGATGAAATCCATTCTCAAAGACAAGCTGACCACGGTATTCGTGCGTCAGGGCCACTACGCACTCGCGCCCGATGCCGCCGCCGTGACGCCGGCGCCGGACATGACCATTGAGCGAATCGGGGATTTATTGAATTACTCCTCAACCGACTTTCAGGAACGATCATGAGCAGCACGAAAAACTTGCACGATTTGGGACAGAGTATTTGGCTGGACAACATCACGCGCGAAATACTCGACAACGGCACCCTGCGCCGCTACATCGATACCTTATCGGTCACCGGGCTGACCTCCAATCCGACGATCTTCGACGAGGCGATCGGCAACACGTCGGCATACGACAGCGGCATTCGCCAGAAGGCGCAGCGGGGGCTCGCGCGCGAGGAGCTGTTCGTCGAGTTGGCGCTCGAAGACTTGCGGCGGGCCGCCGATTTGTTTCGGCCGGTGTTCGATCGCACCCAAGGAATCGACGGCTGGGTGTCCATGGAAGTGTCGCCGCTGCTCGCGAACGACACGGCTACCACGATCGATGCGGCGCTGCGCATCCACAAGCAGGCAAACCGCCCGAATCTTTACATCAAGATTCCGGGCACGCCCGCCGGCGTGCCCGCCATCGAGGCGGCGATTTTCGCGGGTGTGCCGGTCAATGTAACTCTCTTGTTCTCTCGCGAGCACTACTTGAGCGTCGCGGACGCTTATATGAAGGGGATCGAGCGGCGCATCGCCGCGGGCCTCGATCCGCGCGTGAACTCGGTCGCCTCCCTGTTCATCAGCCGCTGGGACCGCGCCGTCGCCGACAAGGCGCCGGAAGAGCTGCGCAACCGCCTCGGAATTGCCGTCGCGGGGCGCACCTATCGCGCTCACAACGAATTGCTGCAAAGCAAGCGTTGGCGCGACCTTGAAATGGCCGGCGCACGCAAGCAGCGCATGCTGTGGGCGAGCACCGGAACCAAGGATCCGAAGGCCCCGGCGGGCCTGTACGTCGAAGCCTTGGCGGCGCCCGATACCATCGATACCATGCCGGAGAAGACCTTGCTGGCGTTCGCCGCGAATGGCACCGTCAAGTCCCTCATGGCGAAGGACGGCGGCGATGCCGAGCTGGTACTGAAGCGCTTTGCGGATGCCCGCATCGATATAGACGCGCTCGCCGCTCGCTTGCAGGTCGAGGGCGCCGACTCATTCGTCAAGTCCTGGAGCGAGCTCATGCAACGCATCGCCGAGAAAAGCGCGGCACTGGCCACCTCTTGAATCAGAGAGTCCATCCGCTTGCGGGCAAGCCCGCACCGTCCGCGTCGCTGGTCGACATACCGCGGCTCATAACGGCCTACTACAGCGAGCGGCCGGATCCCGATATCGCCGCACAACGAGTGGCCTTCGGCACTTCGGGCCATCGCGGCAGCTCCCTCGAGCTCGGCTTCAACGAGTCGCACGTGCTCGCGATCAGCCAATCCATCTGCGAGCACCGCCGTCGCCAAAACATCGACGGTCCGCTATTCGTCGGGTACGACACTCACGCGCTGTCGGCGCCGGCATTCGCGAGCGCGCTCGAGGTCCTCGCCGCCAACAGTCTCGAGGTCATGATTTCCGCGGGCGATGAATACACGCCGACCCCCGCCGTATCGCACGCGATTCTGACTTACAACCGAGGCCGCGAGACCGGACTCGCGGACGGCATCGTCATCACGCCCTCGCACAACCCTCCTGACAGCGGCGGGTTCAAGTACAACCCGCCGAACGGCGGACCCGCAGACTCCGACGTGACGAAATGGATCGAGACGCGGGCCAACGAGCTGCTGCGGCAGGGCGCCGGCGCGGTGAACCGAATCGATTTCGCCGCGGCGCGGCGTGCTCCCACCACCCATACTCACGACTACCTCGAAACCTATGTGCGCGACCTCGGCGCCATTCTCGACATGGAGGTAATACGGGACTCGGGCGTTCGAATGGGCGTCGACCCCCTGGGTGGCGCAGGCGTGCACTACTGGGGACGCATTGCAGATCTCTATCGGCTCGATCTCACGGTGGTCAATGAAGAGGTCGATCCAACCTTCCGGTTCATGACTCTCGATTGGGATGGGAAGATTCGCATGGATCCATCCTCATCGTATGCCATGCAGCGGCTCATCGGGCTCAAAGATCGCTTCGATATCGCCTTTGCCTGCGATACGGACCACGATCGGCACGGCATCGTCACCGCGAGCAGCGGCTTGCTGCCGCCGAATCACTATTTGTCGGTGGCGATCGATTATCTCTTCGGCCACCGAACGCGCTGGCGTACGGACGCGGCGGTTGGCAAGACCGTGGTGAGCAGTGCGATGATCGATCGAGTGAGCCGGCGGCTCGGCCGCGCACTGTACGAAGTTCCGGTGGGTTTCAAATGGTTCGCGGCCGGCCTGGTGGACGGCAGTTTGGGGTTCGGCGGCGAAGAAAGTGCCGGCGCATCGTTCAGCCGGATCGACGGCAGCGTGTGGACGACGGACAAGGATGGCCTGGTGCCGGCGCTTCTATCCGCCGAGATCACCGCGCGTACGGGGCGCGATCCCGGCGATGCATACCGCGCCATGTCCCAAGACTTGGGCGCGATGTACGCCAACCGAGTGGACGCACCGGCAAACGCGGAACAAAAGAAAAAACTCGGCCAGCTCGACGGCGCACAAGTACGGATCGCGGAACTCGCCGGCGAGCCCATCGATCAAGTCCTGACCCGCGCGCCCGGCAACGATGCTGCCATAGGCGGCGTGAAAGTCACTTCCAGGGGCGGTTGGTTTGCCGCGCGGCCGTCGGGCACCGAAGATATCTACAAGATCTACGCCGAAAGCTTTCGCGACGCTTCGCATTTGGACAGATTGATCGCCGAGGCGCAGCGGATCGTAGATGCGGCGCTCGCCGGTACCGAGGCTCCTGGCCGGTGACCACCCGTCTTGCAAGCACGCCAGAGTAGTACCCCGAGCGTCGCCTCCAAACGCCTGCTGCCATGGCTGGTGGCAGTGGGCTTTTTCATGGAGTCGCTGGACACGACGATCCTGAACACGGCGGTCCCCGCCGTCGCCCAGGCACTCAAGGTGCCGCCGCTCAGCATGAAGGCGGTACTCGCGAGCTATACGTTGAGCCTCGCCGTGTTCATCCCCATCAGCGGATGGATGGCCAACCGCTTCGGCACGCGGCGCGTGTTCGCATCCGCAATCGGCATTTTTACGCTCGGCTCGTTTTTTTGCGGTATCTCGAACGACATCCACATGCTCGTGGCCTGCCGTATCTTGCAGGGGTGCGGCGGCGCGATGATGCTTCCGGTAGGGAGGCTTACCATGGTTCGAACCTTCGCCAAGTCCGAACTCATCGGCGCCATGAGCTTCGTCGCCATCCCGGGTCTGGTCGGACCGATGCTGGGACCGCTCCTCGGCGGACTGATCATCGGCTATTTTCATTGGAGCGTGATCTTCTTCGTCAATATACCGATCGGCCTCGCCGGCTTGTACATGGTCTATCGGCATCTGCCGAATTACCGCGAGCACCGGCTCTACCCCCTCGATGTCATCGGCCTGGTGTTGTTCGGCTCGGGCATTTCACTGCTCTCCTACGTGCTGGAGGTATTCGGCGAAACGACGTTGAGCGGGCGCGAGATCGTAGGGCTGCTGGCCATTTCCGGCGCGCTGCTCGGCGCCTACGGTCTGCACACGATGCGCACGCCCCATCCGCTGCTGCGCCTGGGGTTGGTGCGAATTCGCACCTTTCGCGTCGCGTTGTCGGGCAACTTGTTCACCCGGTTGGGAATCGGGGGAATTCCCTTCCTCTTGCCGCTCCTGTATCAGGTCGGCCTGGGCTACACACCGATACAATCAGGATTGCTGATCATGCCGCAAGCGGTCGCTGCGATGACCCTGAAGCTCACCATGCCGCTCATCTTGCAGAGATTCGGCTACCGCCGGGTGCTGATCACCAACACCGTCGCGCTCGGATTGATGATTTTTCTGTTCTCGGCCATCGGTGCCGGTACGCCCGCGTGGATGATCGTGGTGATGGCCTTCACCTACGGATTCCTGACGTCGCTGCAATACACCAGCATGAATACGCTCGCGTACGCCGACGTCAACGAGCGCCAAGCCAGCGACGCCAGCACCATCGCGAGCACGGCTCAGCAAATGGCGGTCAGCTTCGGCGTGGCCGCGGCGTCGCTTGCGGCCGCCCTATTCATCCCCGACCGAATGCACGCCTCCGCGCCCGACATGATCCACGGTATTCACCTCGCGTTGTTGACGTTGGGCGCGTTGACCATCGTGTCGACGATCGTATTCAATGCGCTCGAAAGCGGCGATGGCGACGCGGTGAGCCGCCACAAGGCGGAGCTTCCGAGCGTGTGATGCTGTTCCGCCCGCAGTCACTCTTCTTTGATCGCGTGCCCGCCGAATTGATTGCGCATCGCCGACAGCAGCTTATCGGTAAACGAATCGGAGTCGCGCGAGCGCAGGCGTTCGAGCAACGATAAGGTAATGACCGGTGCGGGCACGTCCAACTCGATCGCCTCGGCTACGGTCCAACGGCCCTCCCCGGAATCCGCCACGTAGGGGGCGATCCCCTGCAAGGTCGGATTCTTCTGCAGCGCATTGGAGGTCAGATCCAAGAGCCACGAACGCACCACGCTTCCGTAGCGCCAGATTTCAGCGATTTGGTGCAAGTCCAGGTTGAATTCGCTCTTGTGCTGAAGAATGGACAGGCCCTCGGCGTAGGCTTGCATCAAGCCGTACTCGATGCCGTTGTGAATCATCTTGGTGAAGTGGCCGGAACCGACCGCCCCGACGCGGCCCCAGCCGCGATCAGGTGCGGGCGCGAGCGTCTCGAAAATCGGCCGCAAGCGCTCGACCACGGCCTCGTCGCCGCCGATCATCAGGCTGTAGCCCTCCGCGAGTCCCCATATGCCGCCGCTGGTGCCGGAGTCGACGTAGTTGATCTTGAGCTTTTGGGTTGCAGCCGCGCGGCGCAGCGTATCGTGATAGTTCGAATTCCCGCCGTCGATGATCGAGTCGCCCGCGGCCAACAGCGGCATCAGACCCGTGATCGTGCTGTCGGTGATCGTCCCCGCCGGCACCATCAGCCATATGACGCGAGGCGCCTTCAGTTTCGAGACCAACTGTTCCAGCGAAGCCGCGGTTGCAGCTCCCTTCTGCTCGAGGGCAGTGCGCGCGTCGGCGGCGGGATCGAACCCGACCACTTCGTGGCCGCCACGGAGCAATCGCTGCGCCATGTTGGCGCCCATGCGACCGAGACCTATCATCGCGATTTGCATAAATTTCAATCCGTGGGCGCGAATGCAACCGGCATTCAGTATAGATCCCGGCACGATGCAAGGTACAGAGGGATCTTTGTTACAGCGGCGGGTCCGTCAGGAACGGATGATCATGACCGCCGGACTTCCCACCGGTTCGAAGCGGCCGGTGAATTGCAGTCCGCCGGTCCCCGCGTTGATGCGAAACGAGGTAATCGAATCGCCCTTTTGGTTGCACGAGTACAGGAACTCGCCGTGGGGGTCGAGGGTGAGGCAACGCGGATAATCGGCATGCGCCCAGACTTCGGAAGTCAGCCGCAATTGCCCGTCATTGGCCACCGCGAAGATTGCGATGCCGTTGTGCAATCGATTCGACACGTACAGAAAGCGGCCATCGGCGGCGATGACGATTTCCGCCGATAAATTGCTCCCCGCGAACTTCGGCGGCAGCGCCGACACGAGTTGCTTGAGTTTCAACCCGCCCTTCGCAGCGTCGTAATCGTAGACCGCAACCTTGGCATCGTGCTCATACAAGTTATAGAAAGTTCGACCGCTCGGATGGAATACGAAGTGGCGCGGCGCGGAACCGGACGGCGCGGCAACCACGGGCACGTCGGCGGGCAACAGCCGCCCGGCTTGGGCGTCGAAGCGCCAGACCAATGTAAGATCGAGTCCAGCGTCATTTGCGATGACGAATTGCCCGCTCGGATCCGCCGCCACCATGTGCATGTGGGGACTGTCGTGGTCGCTGACCGCGAATTGCCCGGGCGGATCGTCCACCGCGCGCGCACGGTGGCGCGGGCCCACGCTCGGTCTCACGTCGGTGGGCGCACCCAGGGCGCCGTCCGGAGCCACGGGGAACACGGCGACATTGCCGCCGCCGTAGTTCGCGACGAATACGAACCTACCGGAAGGATGCACGCTGGCGTGCGCCGGTGTGGTGCCGGCGGAACTCACGGCTCCCAATCGCCTGAGCTGTAGAGTATCGCCGTCGATCGCATACGAGACCACCGCGCCGTTGCTTGCTCCCTGGTAGTTGTCGATTTCGCTGACCGCATAGAGCCGCGTCTGCGCCGGGTTGGTGGCGAGCCACGACGGATTTCGAATATCGTCGAACACCTGCAACTGCACCAGCGCGCCGGACGCTCGATCGACGCGAAACAAGTAAATACCGCCACCGTTCGGCGTGTACGTGCCGACATACGCAAAGGAATATGTAGCGGCAGCGTCGGCGGCATCCGCGGCATAGGAGTACGCCGCCGGCGCGGCGAGCACCGATGCTGCCCTGAGGAAATCGCGGCGTGAGATTTTTGGGTCTAGCACACTTCGGCGAATCAGTTGTTCAGGAAAAGGGTGATGCTGGTCGCGGTAAGTGTAAACGTAGATGCGGTGTATTGCCCTAGTGCGGTCACGCCCTTGGCCAGGGTCGCTCCCCTGAGCTCCGATTGAAGCTGGGCGATGAATGCCGCATAGGTATTGAAGTTCTCCATCGTACCCGTTGCAGCATGACCGATCGTGTAGACCGTGCTCGATGACGTGGTATCCGGTACGATCAAGGGGTCCGACGATGACCCGATCACGTCGATCGTTTGTGCTCCGATTTGGATCTGATGGCGTGGTCCGATGCTGGGATTGTGGATGTCGATGTCGATCGCAGAGTTGTCATATGTCGTGAACGGTACCGCCGTGCCCGCGCCGGTACCCGCGTCCCAATCGACGACCAATTCGGCCTGAATCGTGGTTGGGTCGAGCAACGTCAAGGCGGTGAAATTGGGCGCTGCCGCGCCGAACGAGCTGGTTAGCCCCGTCGCGACGACGGGCGCTCCTCCCGGCGAATTCGTCAGGTCCAACGTGCCCGCATTCACCACGTATTGACCGGCAAGCGCACCGCTACCGACGAAATCGAGCCCCGCGACCGTTCGGCCGCCGAGGAATGCCAGATTGAGGTACAGCGTCTCGGGCCCTTGGGCGGTGACCAGACCGGAAGCCGTGGTGTTGTCGAGGCGCACATGCCCGGCACTCGCGTCCAAAGTCGCATTTTCCGCGGATAGACCCGTAACCACGCCGAAAGCGTCGATCGCGGACCCCACGGACACCTGCAGCGTGTCGTTGATTTCGGTTCCACCCTGGCCGAAGACGGTGACCAGGGTATTGGGGCCCATCATCACCGTGGTGGAACCGGCAAGGAAGGTCTCGGTGCCGTCGGCGCCGACCAGCGTGGCGTCCTCGACGCTGAGCGTGCTGCCGCTGCGCGCCGATACGATGCCCGACACACGATCCAGTCCTGCGCCCTGGACGCTGCTGCCCGCCAGAACCTGGGCGGCGGCGAATGACAGCGTGCCTGCGCTCGTGGAGCTTTGCGTGCCGGCCGTCGTAGTCGTGATCTGGCCGGCGCTGGACAGGGTGCCATATGCGACGGCGAGAGTGCCCCCGCTGACGGTAGCGAGCTGGCTCAAACCGGCGCCGCCCGTGGACTCGATGCCGTTGATTTCGTACGTGGTGGCATCGCTGGAAACGATCGCCAATTGTCCAGAACCCTTGCCGGTGCTATTGAAGGGCATCGCACTCATCGTGAAGGAGGCAATCGAGTCCGCCGAGGCGCCGGTGTTCGGCCCGCTCAGGAGCGGGCCGCGGATGCGCACTTGCTTGCTGTCGATGGGCATCGCGCTCGCAGCAACCAGGGGCGAAACCGTCACGGTCTTCGTGCTCAAGTCGACGACATTGGATGCGGCGAGATTGAAACCGAGCGCCAGCTGCGACGTGCCCCTGGTTAAGATCCGGAGAGGATCGGCCGGATCGAGAGTCGCCGTGACTTGCAATTGACCCAAGGCTTGACCGTTTGCGCCGACCGGCGTCAAAGTCACGCCGTCGACGCTGCCATCGTCATAGACAATCTGCGCGGAGCTGTAATCCAGCGTGATGAGCGCGCTCGTATAAGTGCCTTTGGCGGCTGTTGCTGCGCCCAGCACTTCGCTCACGCTGGTCAATGTCGCTAAATCGACGGTGCTGCCGGCCGGCAACACGGATAAAGCCGCTCTGCCGCTCGACCCTTGCAACTGCACGGCAACCAACCCGACGCGGTAGGCCAAAAAATTGTCCTGCGACGCGCTGCTCGTCATTGTCACCACCGCAGTGCCGTTGCAAGCGGCGAGCGCCGGTAACGCGACCACCAGGAGCGCCGCGAGCACCCGGCGTCCTGCGCGGCGCGGGAAGGTACGAAGAACTGAGCTTGATGCGTACATCTGGGAATCGGCGGCTCTCTTGGATGCCCTATTGTTCAGCCATTGCCGGTGCAAATGAAGCGCCAAACGGGCAAAGAACTGTAAAGTCGCCGTTCGTTTGAAGGCGGGCGTCGCGTACCGGCGACAGGGAACGGCGGACAGGCTCAGGAGACCGGGTCCTAGAGGGCCCGGGAGATCAATTCCTTCATGATTTCGTTGGTGCCGCCGTAAATTCGCTGCACGCGCGAATCGGCGAACATGCGGCATACCAAGTATTCGTTCATGTAGCCGTAACCGCCGTGCAATTGCACGCACTCATCGAGCACTTCCTGCTGCGTGTCGGTGATCCAATACTTGGCCATGGATGCCGTGACCGTGTCGAGAGTTCCGGCGACGATCTTGGCGATGCAATCGTCGATGAACACGCGGGCGATGCGCGTCTTGGTCGCGATTTCCGCCAGCTTGAATTTGGTATTCTGAAATTCGGCGATGCTCTTGCCGAAGGCCTTGCGATCCTTGACGTATTGGATGGTCTCGGTGAGCGCCCCCTCCATCGCACCCACGGCGGCCACCGCAATCAGCGCCCGCTCGTAAGGAAGGTCTCCCATGAGCTGATAGAACCCTTGGCCCTCCTCGCCACCCAAGAGATTCGCGGCCGGCACGTGCACGCTTTCAAAAAAAAGCTCCGCCGTATCCTGCGACTTCATCCCCATCTTGTCGAGAATTCGGCCGACGCGAAAACCCTCGAGCTTCTCCGTCTCGACCATGAGGATGGAGGTGCCCTTGGCTCCCGTGCCGGGCTGGGTCTTGACCACCAAGGCGATCAACCCCGCGAGATAGCCGTTGGTGATGAATATCTTCGAGCCAGTGATGAGGTACTCGTCGCCGTCACGAACAGCGCGTGTCTTGAGACCCTGCAAGTCTGATCCGGCGCCGGGCTCCGTCATGCCGATGGCGCCGATCAGTTCGCCGCTCGCCATGCGCGGCAGGAAGCGCTGCTTCTGGTCCGGGGTGCCGTGATTGAGCAGATAGTGCGCGCAAATACTGTGTACGCCTTGACCAAAGCCGCTCAATCCCCGGCGCGCCAGTTCCTCGTACAGAACGGCCTCGTGCCGGAAGTCGCCGCCCACGCCGCCGTACTCGGCGGGAACGTCCGTGCATAGCAGACCGACTGCGCCCGCTTTGCGCCAGATCTCCTTGCCCACATGCTGCTGTTTGCGCCACTGCTCCTCGTGCGGCACCATCTCGGCGTCGATGAACCGCGCCGCCGCATCGCGAAAGATGGAGAGATCCTCATCCATCCACGGCGATACGTAGCCCTTCACTTCAGATGCCCGGCTTCGCGGGCGTAGGATTGGGCGCGCTCGGCGCTTCGGGTCCCCCGGATGGCTCGGGCGCGGACGACCGCCGCTGCTGCTTCGCGTCTTGACGGGCTTTCCTGGCGGCCTCCTTTTGCTTCTTCGCATGACGATAGTTCGGCTTGGCCAAGTGATTCTCCTTACGATGAAGGCTCGCCCTCCAGGACAAGGAAGAATACCACGGACAGCCGAGCCGCCTTCCGATGGGACAGCGGTCAATCCGCCTGGACGGAAACGCGGACCGATAAACGATGCCGTCCGCCGCCGACGATGACGCCGCGCAGCGGCGAGACATCGCCGAAGTCCCGGCCCCAAGCGATGACGATGTGGCCCGTGCCCACGCGAACGTCATTGGTCGGATCGAGGTCGATCCAACCGATCGGCGGGCAAAACACCGAAACCCAGGCGTGCGAGGCATCCGCTCCCACCCAAGCCGCATCGCAGTCCGGCGGCGGAGTGGTTCTGAGGTAGCCGCTCACGTAGCGAGCCGCCAGACCCCGGGAGCGCAGACAGGCGAGCATGATGTGCGCAAAGTCTTGGCAGACTCCGCGGCGTGCCGCGAACGCCTCGATCGCCGAGGTGCGGATGTTGGTCGAGCCCGGCGCGTATTTGAACTCTCGATGTATCTTGTGCATCAAGGATTCTGCAGCGAGCGTGAGGGGCCGTCCCTTGACGAAGCACTCCGCGGCATAGTCGCAGAACGCTTGCTTGATCGCGACGAAACTCGACTCCATCCTGTATCGGCAGGCATCGACATAGCATGGGGTCATCGGCCTGCCCGAATAGCCCAGCGTGTCGCGCACCTCCTCCCAGGAAGCGCAATCGGTGTCGGCCGCGCCGCGGGGCGCACTGACCTCGACCCCGACTTGCGCAAGCACCTCGAGGCGATCGTGCGGCAGATCGTATTCGAGACGCGTGACGAAGTTGCCGAATGCGTCGATCTCCTCGCGGCGCGTGCTGGGCGTGGGATCGAGCGTGATCGATCGAAAATGACAGACCTGATTCGGCAAGTCACGCGGCGCCAAGTGCAGCAGTTGATGCGAGTGCGCGACGTCGCCGCCGTAGTGATAGACGGTTTCATGTCGCACCAGATAGCGCATGGCGCCGCTCACGCCGCCACCGTGCGAATCTCGGTGTCGATGAGCGTGAAGTGCTTCAGCGACAAGCGGTCGGACAGCCGGCCGGCCGCGGCGCTCAAGCTCTGTAGGTGTTCCGCGAGGCTCTGCCGCGCCCGCATGGCACGGGTGCTGTCGCCCTCGATGCCGCTCAACTGCATTTCCTCGACCAGAGCCACCGCCTCGTCGAGCGTGTCGTCCGGTGCACCTCCCAAGGAAACGGCCACCCTCACCAGGGAATGCTCGATGTCATGCCATTGAAACGCGAGCGCGCGCGGATTGGTCTGATCGAATACCAATAGATCGATGGTCGGTCCCAATCGCGGCGCCGCCAAATAGCGCGTGCGATACGTTATGGTGCTGTCGCCGATGTCGAGCAGCCACTCCAGTTCGCCCGGCGCAGGTGTTTCCCCGGAACGCAGGCGATGCGCCAGCAGTTCGGCGAGAAACCGCAGACGCTCCAATCGGCGGCCGATCATCATCAAGCGCCAACCGTCGTCCTGGGTCATGTCGTCCAATGCAAAGCCCGCGAGACCCGCCAGCGACAAGAGCAGCGCGTCCAGGGTTTCGCGCGGATCGCGCTTGGCATGCGCGGCGTCTTGAAACTCGCGCTGCAATACGTCGATGGCGCGCCAGTTCTCCGCCGACAAGCGGCTGCGCGCCTGGGCAGCGCACAACCCCAAGCGTTGCAAATCGGCGGTCAGGCCCGAGGGGTTGACGTCATCGAACAATGACGGTGCGACGAAATGCCCGCAGGTCTCGAGCACTTGCGGCCACAGCTGCGCATTGGGGCGCACCCTCAGGGTCGCGCGCAGCAGTCTGGCCTTGTCCTCGCAGCGCTCGCTGTAACGGCCCAACCAGAACAGGTTCTCCGCCATGCGCGACGGGAGATCGTCATGTCGTACGGTCGCGGGAGGCGCGGCGCTCGCGGGCTGGGTCTCGTCGATCGCTCGTCGATCCGGGGCCAGCACCCAGACGTCCTTGCTGCCGCCGCCGCGCTGCATCGAGACGATGTCTGCGGCGTCCGATGCGATCCGAGCGAGCCCTCCCGGCATTACCCGATATCCCGAGGCGGTCGCAATGGCGTATACGCGAATACCTAACGCGTGCGCCGAGAAACCTTGAGCACCCGCGCTGCCGCTGCGCCACACCGGTGCCTGGGAGAACGCCAAGCGCTCCTGCGCGACGTACGCGTGCGGTTGCGCTTGCAGCCGCCGCGCCAGATCCGCGCGCGCTTGGGGATCGAGATCCCGGCCGAAAAGTACGCCGAGCTTTTGGTTGGGATATGCCGGCTTGATGACCAAGCGGTCGAGGTTCTCCAGCACGTAGTCGAGAGCGAGCCGCTCCCCGCACCACCACGTTGCAACGGACGGCAACCGCAATTTTTCCCCCAAAAGGCGTTCCGAAGCCGCCGGCATGAAACCCATCCACGCGGCGGACTCGAGCACGCCGCTGCCGAGCCCATTGGCGAGCACCACTCTGCCGGCACGCACCACGCCGATGAGACCCGGCACGCCCAGCGCCGAGTCGGCGCGCAGCTCGACCGGATCGCAAAAATCGTCGTCCAACCGGCGCAGGATCGCGTGCACGCGACGCAGGCCCCCCAGTGTCTTCAAATAGACGGTATCGCCGCGCACGGTCAGATCATGGCCTTCGACCAACGGCAGACCCAATTGACGGGCAAGGTAGGCGTGTTCGAAATACGTCTCGTTGAACGCCCCGGGAGTGAGCACGACCGCCAGGGCCGCCTCTGTATCGGGCGCGTGGCGCAGAAGATTTTCGCGCAAAGCGGCGAAGAAGCCGCCAAGTGCGCGCACGCCGAGGTCGCCCAGCAGATCCGGGAATACCCGAGAGACGATTTGACGATTTTCCAGGGCGTAGCCCGGTCCGGAGGGCGTCTGCGTTCTATCGGCGAGCGCCCACCAACGGCCGTCCGCGGAGCGCGAAATGTCGACGGCATGGACGTGCAGCCAATTCCCCCCGGCCGGCGTGATGCCGTGGCAGGGCCAGAGAAAATTCGGATGGCCGAACGGCAGCTCCGCGGGAACGGTGCCATCCGCGAGCAATCGCTGCGGCCCGTAAAGATCCGCAAGCATCGCGTCGAAGAGCTGGGCCCGTTGCGCGACCCCAAGTTCGATCTCGCGCCACTCCGCGGCGGTCAGCAAGATCGGCAGAGGGTCCAGCACCCACGGTCGATCCCGCCCCTGTGGATCGGCATAGACGTTGTAAGTCACGCCGTTTTCCACGATCAGGCGGCGCGCCAATTCGACTGCGCGGCGCACGGCATCGGCGCCGCCGCTTGCCAAGGCATCGATCAGCGGACGCCATTGCGGACGCACCTCTCCCGAACTATCCAGAAGTTCGTCATAACGGCGGGTATCGCTCCGATAGATTTCAATGCGCGAGTCGATCATCACTGAAACCGCAAATCGAGCGTGAACGGATATTCCGCATTCATGCCGGGCACGGAGGCGGCCGTGGCTCCGGGAGTGTGTCCCATGCGGAAAAAGCGCGCCAATCGCCTGCTTTCCGCCTCGAACGAATTGACCGGAAAGCGTTCGTGACTTCGCCCCCCCGGATGAGTCACGTGATACCGGCAGCCGCCCAGCGAGCGATTCATCCACGTATCGTAGAGATCGAACGTCAGCGGGGCGTGTACGCCGATGCTCGGGTGCAACGCCGAGGCGGCCCGCCATGCCCGGTAGCGCACCGCGCCGACGAATTCGCCGACGCGGCCGGTAGGCTGCAGCGGTACCGCGCGGCCGTTGCAGGTCACGAGATAGCGCTGCGGCGCGAGGCCCGATGCTTTCAGCTGCAGGCGCTCAACCGAGGAGTCTACATAGCGCACCGTCCCGCCCGGGGAACCTTCTTCGCCCATCACATGCCACGGCTCGAGAGCCTGCCGCAATTCGATCTGAATGCCCCGCGTGGCGATATCCCCGTACTTGGGAAACCGGAATTCGAAGTGCGGCGCAAACCAATCGGTCTCGAGCGCAAATCCGTCCTCCCGCATCTGCGCTATCACATCGGCGAAGTCTTGCTCGACGAAATACGGCATCAAAAAGCGATCGTGCAGCTCGGTACCCCAACGTACCAGCGTGGCAGGCGCGTACGGTTTGCGCCAGAAACGCGCCACCATCGCCCGCAAGAGCAGCTGCTGCGTGAGGCTCATTCGCGCATGCGGCGGCATCTCGAACGCGCGCATCTCCAGCAATCCCAGACGTCCCGCGGGCCCGTCCGGTGAATAGAGTTTATCGATGCAGAATTCGCTGCGATGGGTATTGCCCGAAGCATCGATCAGCAGATTGCGCAGCAGCCGATCCACGAGCCAGGGTGGAACCTTCTCTTCCGGCTTCGGAAATTGCCGAAAGGCGATTTCGAGTTCATACAGCGAGTCGTTGCGCGCTTCGTCCACGCGCGGCGCCTGCGAGGTGGGACCGATGAACAGCCCCGAAAACAAATACGACAACGAGGGATGATTGTGCCAATAGCTGAGCAAACTCCGCAGCAAGTCCGGACGCCGCAGGAATGGCGAATCCGGGGCAGTCGGACCGCCGAGTACGATGTGGTTGCCGCCGCCGGTACCGGTGTGGCGCCCATCCAGCATGAATTTCTCGGTCGTCAGCCGCGACTCGCGCGCGGCCTCGTACAGAAAGGTTGTCCTGTCCGACAACTCATTCCAATCGGCGGAGGGATGAATGTTGACTTCGATGACTCCGGGATCGGGCGTCACGCGGAAATTGCCGATGCGCGGATCGCTGGGCGGATCATAGCCCTCGAGAATGACGGGCTGCGCCAGAGCTTCGGCGGCGGCCTCGACCGCCGCGACCAATTCCACGTAATGCTCCGCCTCGCGCGCCGGCGGCATGAATATGTACAACACCCCGTTGCGCGCCTGTGCGCACATCGCGGTGCGCGGGATGCCGCCGGCGGACTCTTTCGGCCGCGGCGCCGGTTCGGCAGGAAGGACGGAAACGGCATCGTGTTCGCGGAACTGGCGGCGAATTTCCGCATACGACGGCAAGGAGGAGAAACTTCGCGATGGATCCGGCGCTTGAATGAAGGGGTAGTCGACGGCGGCCGTCCAGGGTTGCGAATCGAGCGGCAACCGATACCCCATCGGAGAATCGCCGGGAACCAAGTAGCAACGCTCCGTGCGCAAGTACCACGATCCGCTTCGCCAGCGATCGCCGCTCGCCGTGCGCGCGATCGGCAGCACGTGGCCGACGGTCTCGTCCAAGCCCCGCTCGAAAATCTCCGCCAGACGCGCGCGCTCCATGGGATCCTCGAGGCGCGAATCGAACGGATCGACATTCGACGGCAATCGGCGCTCGCGCCACAGATAGTAGAAAGGGTCTTCGTAGGCTGGAAATATGAACGTGGGTTCCAGGCCCAATTCCTCGGCGACCCGCGCGAGGAAGCGCCGTGCGGTGTCCTGTGTCGCGGAATAGCCGGTGTGCTCATCGGCGATCAATTTTGGATTCGACCATAAGGGCTCGCCGTCCCTGCGCCAATAACAGTTCAACGACCAGCGCGGCAATTGCTCGCCCGGATACCACTTGCCTTGCCCAAAGTGCGCTAGTCCCGACGGCGCATACTTCCTCCTGAGCCGGTGATAGAGATCGGCAGCCAGGCGGCGCTTGTTCGGACCGAGCGCGGCGGTGTTCCACTCGGCGCCATCCGGATCGTCGATGGATACGAATGTGGGCTCTCCGCCCATCGTGAGGCGCACATCTTGCGCTTTGAGCTGCGCATCGACCTCGCGGCCCAACGCTTCGATGGACGACCACTGCGCATCGCTGTACGGCTTGGTGACGCGCGGTGCCTCCCAGATTCGTTGCACGCTCATGCGATGCTCGAAAGCCGTCTCGCACTCATCGACCGCACCGCTCACGGGCGCCGCCGCGGAGGGCTCCGGCGTGCAAGCGAGCGGAATATGTCCCTCGCCTGCGAGCAGACCCGAGGTGGGATCGAGGCCGATCCAGCCGGCGCCCGGCAGGTATACCTCGCACCAGGCATGCAGGTCGGTAAAGTCTTGCTTGGCTCCGACAGGTCCATCGAGCGCCTTCACATCCGGCACCAGTTGGATCAGATAGCCGGAAACGAAACGCGCGGCGAGGCCGACGTGGCGCACCAGCTGCATCAACAACGCAGCGGAATCCCTGCACGAGCCCGAGCGCTTCTTCAGCGTTTCTTCGGGCAATTGCACGCCCGGCTCCAAGCGAATCACGTACTGAACGTCGCCGGCGAGACGCTGATTGACGCCGACCAAAAAATCGATGGTGCGGCATCGTTCGCGAGAAATTCGCTCCAAGTAGCTCGCGAAGAGCGGCGTGGCGGGCACCTTGGTCAAGTACGGCGCCAATTCTCCGCGCTCGCTCGCGTCGTATTCGAAGGGAAATTGTTCCGCGTACGGCGCGAGGAAGAAATCGAACGGGTTGAGCACCGACATCTCGGCGATCACATCAACCTCGATTCGAAGCTCGCGGGTCTTGGCCGGGAAGACCAATCTCGCAAGGTAGTTTGCCTGTGGGTCCTGCTGCCAATTGATGAAATGCTCGTTTGGCTGCACATTCAGCGAATAGCTGAGAATGCGCGTGCGGCAGTGCGGGGCTGGGCGCAGGCGCACCACTTGCGGACTCAAACCCACCAATCGGTCATAGCGGTAATGGGTCACGTGATTCAGGGCAACATGGATCGACACAGAGACATCTCCGTTACGCACCATCACGGTGCGCACAAAACCTCGGCGGGCCAAGCGAGTATGCATCACTGGGAGCCCGTCTGAGTATTCCGCGAGGCCGCGCGCAATGCTCGGACAGGCTCCTTGGTGCGATTAACGTCGGCTGATGAGCAGCCGGTCCGGAAGCCGTGCGACCACGCGCATCGGCGCCCCGAGGGCGGCCAGCCGATCCCGCGTGCTCGGCGGCATGACCGCGAAACCGGAGCGCCGGCCAAGCCATTCCCGAGCAAATTCCGGGAGCGTCGCGATGCCGCGGCGGGGCTCCTGAGTCAGGCCCAGGTCGAATTCGTCCCGGTAGTCGACCAAAATGACGGGCTGCCGCAAATAGAAGGGCAGCGACTGTTGATACGACTGCACCGCGAATACGGCTACCCCCGCGGGAAGTCCCTCGGGAGTTGCCGTCGGGGTTTGCGCCTGGGCGCTCGCTCCGTCGGCCGTCGCGGCCTCTTGCAGCAGCAGCTGCGCGAGATCCTTGGCGCTGAAGAGGGCCTGCGCGCGGTCCGCTGCCACGAGAATGGTCCCTGAGGCCAGGAACCAGGCGCCGCTCGTGGCCGCAAGTGCCGCGAGCGGCAGGCCTCGAAGCGCGCATACCGCTGAGATCACGGCGCCAAGCGCCAGCAAGGCGCAGGTGCAGAAAAGCATCGGACGAATCAGCAGCAGCAACTGTCCCGCCTCGCCCGAACTCCACGCGCCGCTCGCGTAGGCCAGCAGGCCCATGGCGGTCGCGAGGGACAAGAGCGCCCCCGCCAGCACGCTGCCCCGGCCGTCGCCGCTCTTCGGGCGGGCACAGAGCAGTGCCAGCACAGGAACGGCCGGCAGTATGTACGGAATCAATTTGGAGTCGGAAAAGGAGAAAAAAACAACCACGAACACGCTCCAGATCCAGAGCATGCGCGCCGCATCGAATTGACCGCGCGGCACATCGCGCGCAACCCCGCCGACCAACGCGCGTGCGGCCTGCGGCAACCACGGCATGATGCCCACCACGAGGACGGGCGCAAAGAACCACCATGGCTCGGTACGATGTTCGATTGGCGTGAGGAAGCGCTGAAAATGTTCGCGGATGAAGAAAAACTTCAGGAATTGCGGGTTGGCGCGCGCCGCCAACACGAACCACGGCGCAGCGATCGCGGCGAATAACGGCAATCCCCAGCGAAGATTCAAGCTGCGCAGCAGGTTCCAATCCCGTTGCCACAGGATGTACGCGCCCAACGCAGCTGCCGGAATCAACACCCCGATCAATCCCTTGGTGAGCACCGCGAGCGCCATCGCGGCCCAGCAGCCGAGCATCCAGGCGCGCCAAGCCTCGCCTCGCACCTGCGCCATCAAGAAGCAACTCAAGGCCGCGAGCAAGCAAGCGCTCAACGTCATGTCGAGCGTCAGCTGATGACCCAGCAACACGAACAAGATCGATGCTGCCGTGAACAGCAGAGCTCTCACCCCAGCCTCGAGTCCCCACAGACTGCGGCCGAGAAAAAATACAATCAGCAAGGAGAGGTAACCGGCGAGCCCGGTGCAAAGACGCGCCGCGAATTCATGCTCGCCGAAGCAGCGAAAGGCCAACGCGGTCAGCCAATACTGCAGCGGCGGTTTCTCCAGGTACACGAGCCCGTTCAGATGCGGAATCACCCAGTCGCCCCCGCTCAGCATCTCGCTGGGAATCTCGGCGTACCGGCCTTCATCGGGGTCGAATAACGGCCGGTGCGCGAGCAGCGCGAACCAAAGGATGGTGCAAAAAAGCGCCGCCGCGCCGACCATCCATGACTTGCGGAGCATGATCATTGGGTCACCGACAATTAACCTAGACGCCGAACGCGTTGCTACTATACCGGGACGTGTCAGACCAAACACAAACGTCCTGGATACGCTCCGCGGGCTTTGGCTTGGCCGTCCTCTCGTTCATCAATTTGTTCAGCTACCTGGATCGCTACATCGTATCCGCGCTGACCGAAAGCCTGAAGCATGCGAATCTCGGACTCTCGGATGCGAACTTGGGATCCCTCATGTCCGGCTTCTTGATCGTGTATACGCTGACGGCGCCGATATTCGGCGCGCTGGGCGACCGCCGTTCGCGCCCTCGATTGATTGCTTTGGGAGTCGCCTGCTGGAGCTTCGCAACCGCCCTGTCGGGATTTGCGGGCAGCTACCTGACGCTGTTCGCGGCGCGCGCTTCCGTCGGCGTCGGCGAAGCGGCCTACGTCACGATTGCCCCGAGTTTGCTGTCGGACTACTTTCCCCTGCGTCAACGCGGTCGCGTGATGGCGATTTTCTTCTCTGCAATACCGGTGGGTTCGGCGCTCGGCTACGTGGTCGGTGGATTGGTCGACAAGCATCTTGGGTGGCGAGCCGCGTTCTTCGTCGCAGGCGTTCCCGGCTTGCTGCTGGCGGCACTGTGCCTGATGCTCCGCGATCCGCCGCGGGGAGCGCTGGACGCCGCGGCCGCGCCTGCTGCCCGACCGCCGTCTTCGACCGCGAACATGGGCAAAGACACGTGGGCAGCCTACGGACGGCTCATGCACAACAAGGCGTATGCGCTCACCGTTCTGGCATATGCTGCCTACACATTTGCCCTGGGTGGGCTCGCGTTTTGGATGCCTGCGTTTCTAGAGCGTGTCCGCGGTGTGCCGCGCAGCGAAGCCACGGTCAGCTTCGGGACCATCGTCGTGATCACGGGTTTCCTCGGCACTTTCATGGGCGGCTGGCTGGGCGACTACTGCGCCAAGTATTCGCGGCAAGCCTACTTGTGGTTGTCGGCGATCGCGACCTTTGTTGCGGCCCCATGCGTGTGGCTGGCGCTGACCACGCCGTCGCATACTCTTTACCTGACGTGGATGGTCGCTGCGCAACTGTGTCTGTTCCTGTCGACGGGTCCGATCAATGCGGCCATCGTCAATCTGGTCTCGGCCACGGAACGGGCTACGGCCATCGCGCTGAGTGTTTTTGCCATCCATGTGCTTGGCGACGTACCTTCGCCGTTTCTCATCGGAGCGCTGTCGGACGCTTCGTCCCTGGCGCAGGCAGTCAAAATCGTGCCGTTCGCCGTCCTGATCAGCGGCTGCGTCTGGGTCTTGGCGGCGCGCGCTCAGGCGCGAATGCCCTAGGAGCCCCGGGCCAAGCGGATGTCGGCGAAGTGCGCCGACAAATCGGCGCGCGCTGCCAGCTCCTCGACATCGGCCGAGATCTTGCGTTGCCAGTTGGGATATTCGAGATCCGTTCCGGGCACGTTCACCGGCTCCGTCATGCCCAATAGGTCTTCGATTTGCAGAGCGGCCAACGCCGTCGCGGAGCGCGCAAGGTAAAGATGCAAGGCCTGCGCGAGCCCGGCGGTGAATGCATCGAGGGGCGTCGCCGGTTGCGCCGGTTTGAGCCCTTGCTCCCGCAGAGCTATCAGCAGCAATTCTCGGTCGTGCTCCCGCTCTCGGATGACGTCGCTTTCGACTGCAGCGCTGGGGTAGAGGCCCAAACGGCGCCGCAACTCGATGTCGCGCCCCTCCCAGAAGCTGCGCAAAGTCGGCATGTCATGGGTGGTGACGGTCGCCAAGGCTCGCCGCACATACTCGTCGGGACGCCGAAATCGGCCGTCCACTTTTTCGAACAGCAGCACCTTGTAGTGATGCAGACCGAAGTCGGGCATGGCCTGGCGCACCTCATCCGGAACCACCCCCAGATCCTCTCCGACGACCAAGCATGTGCTGCGCGCGCTTTCCAGCGACAACACCGTGAGCAGTTGCTGCATCGGGTAGTGAACATAAGCACCCTCGGTGGGCGAGGAGCCGGCTGCAACCCACCATAGGCGGAACAGCGCCATCACATGATCCAAGCGCAAAGCACCGTAGTAGCGCATGTTGTTGCGGATCAGCCGTACGAAACCGTGCAGCCGCTGCGCCTCCATCACCAACGGATCCTGCGGCGGTATTCCCCAGCCCTGACCCTTGAGCGCCAGGGGATCCGGCGGCGCGCCGATTTCGGCACTCATGCAATAGCTGCCTTGATCCGCCCAGGTTTCGGAACCCGAAGGATTGGCGCCCACCGCGTAGTCCCCGTACAGACCGATGGGCATACCGAGTTCGCGCGCCAGGGCCTGCGCGCCGCACAGCTGATCGTGCGCCAGCCATTGCAGGTAGGTATAGAACTCTACCTCTTCGGGATGCGAATCCGCATACCGCTCCGCCGCGGTGCCCTTCACATCCCGAAACTCCTCCGGCCAATTGAGCCATCCCGAAGCGGCCCCCTGAGTCGCGCGGAAATACCGGTCGAGCGCGTCGAAGCGGGCGTGCATAAGCAAGCGGTCGCCGCCCGCCGCGACGAACGCGTGAAAATCGCGCGCGCGGCGGGTCTCGGATGCCAGATGCCGTTCCTGAAAATCGCGATACAGCAGCTCGAGAATTTCCAATTTGAGGTCCGCCACTCCGCCGTAATCAACCAATTCTCGGGCGCGAAGCTCTTCGAGCCGCTGCGCGACCGAGGGCTCGGCCATTCGCTCGCGCGCCGCCGCGCAATCCTGGAATTCCGGCACCGATGGAACCGCGATATAGAGGACGTTGAGAAAGTGCCGGCTCGAGGCGCTATACGGACTGGCTCTGGCGGGATCCGCGGGCGCAAGCGCATGCAAGGGATTCAAGCCGATGAATCCGGCGCCGTGCGGCGCAACCCACCGGATCAACGATCGAAGATCGTTGAAATCTCCGATCCCCCAATTGTCGTGCGACTTGAGCGTATAGAGCTGCACGGCAATGCCCCACAGCCGTGCGCCCGCGGCGATCGACGCAGGTTCGTAGCACCGCGGCGGAGCGGCGATCAACAGGCAGCGCGCGGGAGCGGCCGCGCCCGCAGCTGCGCGCGCAGCTGCGCCCGCCGTCAAGTTTGCCTCCAGCTCGTGATAGCCCGGCGGCAGATCGATCGGCAAATCGAGCCGCCGGCGCGTGATCCACGATCCCTCGACTTCGCCTCTCCAGATTTCCGGACAATCGGCCGTCGAGACTGCCCCTTCGCGCCGTGAACCATCCTCGAAGCGGACCGACCACAGCAGCGTCGATCCGAATTCGCGCGCGGTGACGTTGATTTCGATCCCGACTCGCCCCGTGCGGGTGGTCGCGACCTGCGGCAGGAATCGGCGCCAACGCGCCACCTCGAGCTGCGTCAGTTCGTCTGCCAGGGCGGCAGGCTCGTCGAGCTTGCATCCCATCGCGCGCAAAAGATCTTTCTTGGTCTCGAGGCTGAAGTACCTGAGCTCGCCGCGGTAGTCGTGGTAGGCGTCGCCGATCCCTCTCAGCCGTGCCAGTCTCTCGATCATTACCGTGTCCACGATATCAGCACTCCAATAAAGCGGCGCTGCTGGCCTCCAGGCGATACTCGCGCACGCGCCCAAGACTCATAGCCTCGAGGCTGTCTTGCGCCGTGTCGAATTGACGAATCCACGGCGCGTCGGCGGGAGCGGAAGGCAGGTGAAATGCCTGACCGGAATCGCCGGCATTCAGCAGCAGCAGTAGCCGGCCTTCCAAACCGCTGCTTTTGCCGAACCATACCCCCAGGGTGCGCAGGTTTGGGTCCTGCCATTCAGCTTGCTTCATCTCGACGCCGGCCACATTTAACCACGTCACATCCTTGACGCTGACGCGTGATGCGGCTCCCTTGAGGAAAGTCTCGCGGCGAAACTCGACATGCCGGCGGCGCAGCTGCGCGAGTAATTGCACGAACCGCAGCAGGTCCTGGTTGGCGCTGCGCTGGCGCCAGTCGACCCAGGAAATCTCGTTGTCTTGACAGTAAGCGTTGTTGTTGCCGCGTTGCGTACGCGCGAATTCGTCGCCGGCCTGCAGCATGGGCACGCCTTGAGAAAAGAACAGCGTGGCCAAAAAATTGCGCATTTGCCGCTTGCGCAACGCATTCACGGCGGCATCGTCCGTCGGGCCCTCGGCGCCGCAGTTCCAGCTCAAATTGTCGTTGTGTCCGTCGGCGTTGTCTTCCAGATTGGCTTCGTTGTGCCGCTCGTTGTAGGAAACGAGGTCGTAAAGCGTGAAGCCGTCGTGTGCCGTCGGAAAATTGATGCCGGCCGTCGGTTTACGGCCGTTGTGCCTGAATAAGTCGCTGGATCCCGCCAACCTCTCCGCGAGCTCGCCGATCTTCCCGGGATCGCGCCGCCAAAACGATCGAACCGCATCCCGATAGCGGTCGTTCCATTCCGCCCAGCCTGAAGGAAACCGTCCGAGCTGATACCCATTCCAACCCACGTCCCAAGGTTCTGCGATCAGCTTGACGAATGCGAGCGCCGGTTCGGCGCGCAGCGCCTTGAAGAACGCGCTGTGCTCGTTGAAACCGTTGCCTTCGCGCGCCAAAACGGTCGCGAGATCGAAGCGGAATCCATCCACGTGCATCTCTTCGACCCAGTATCTCAGGCAATCGATGATGAGCGTACGAACCTGACCGTGTTCGCAATTGACGGTATTGCCGCACCCCGTGACGTTCTCGTAGAAGCGCCTGTCCTGCGCAATGAGCCGGTAATACACCGAATTGTCGATGCCGCGCAACGAGAGCATCGGACCGGCCTCATTACCCTCCGCTGTGTGATTGAAGACCACGTCCAGGATCACTTCGATTCCCGCAGCATGCAGCGCCTTCACCATCGATTTGAACTCGACGACGGCATCGTGCAAGGCGTATTCGTTCGCCGGCGAGAACCACGCAAGAGGGTTGTAGCCCCAATAGTTGCTCAGGTTGCGCTCGCGCAGGAAGGGTTCCGAGACGAAGGATTGGCAAGGCAGCAGTTCGACCGCCGTAACCCCGACGGACTTCAAATGTTCGATCACGGGAGCCATCGTCAGGGCCATGTATTTTCCCCGCCAATCCGGCGGTACCGCCGGATGCAGCTGGGTATAGCCCTTCACGTGCAGCTCATAGATGAGCGTATCTCGCCAGGGAATCGCGGGCGGGCGATCGCCGCCCCAATCGAAGGCGCCATCGATGACTCGCGCGCGCAGCGGCAGTGTACGCGAAAGCCCGCGCGCATAAGGATCGATCAACGCGGCCGTGGCGTCGAAGCGGTGCCCTTTCAGCGGCTGATGCGGCCCGTGCACGTGGAACGCATAGTGGGATCCCGGGCCCGCGTGGCGCGGCGGGATCAACCCGTGCCAAATATCCCCGGTGCGACCCGGCAGGTCGTAACGCGCGAATTCGGCGCCGTTTTCGGCGTCGAACAGGCTAACCTCGACGCGCGTGGCGTTGCTGGAGAATACGGCGAAATTGACTCCGCTGCGGGTCAACGTCGCACCGAGGGGCCGAGGCACCCCCGGCTGAATGGCCTTGGACTGCACCTTCACATCACGGGCTTCACCGCCCAGATGCGGTCCGCGTATTCGCGAACGCTGCGGTCGCTGGAGAAATAGCCCATGTTCAGGCAATTGATGATCGCCTTGCGGCTCCATTCGTCTTCCCGAACATAGAGGGCGTCCACCTGATCCTGGGCGCGGACGTACGCGGCGAAATCCGCGAGCACCAAGAATGGCTCGCCGTCGCTCAGTAAGCGATTGATCACCGGCTTGGCGTCGTCCGGATGCGCCGGCGAGAAAAATCCCGAATCGATGAGATCCAGCGTGCTCTTCAAATCGGGATTGGCATCCAGCTCGCGCCGCGGCTGATAGCCGGCCGCCAGCCTCGCCGCAACCTCGGCGGCCGTGAGGCCGAAAATAAACACGTTTTCCGCCCCCACATGCTCGCGAATTTCGATGTTGGCGCCGTCCATCGTGCCGATGGTGAGTGCTCCGTTGAGGGCCAGCTTCATATTTCCGGTTCCCGACGCCTCCATGCCGGCGGTGGAGATCTGCTGCGAAAGATCCGCGGCAGGCATTATCTTTTGAGCGAGCGATACATCGTAGTCCGCCAGAAACGCGACACGCAGCTTGTCGCGCACCACGGGGTCCGAATCGATGGTGCGCGCCACGTTGTTGATGAGTTTGATGATGGCTTTGGCCATCGCGTAACCCGGGGCCGCCTTGCCTGCAAAGATCACCGTGCGCGGCACGATGTCGGCGCGCGGGTTCTCGCGAATGCGCCGGTAGCGCGTCACCACGTACAAGAGATTCAAGAGTTGGCGCTTGTACTCGTGGATTCGCTTCACCTGCACGTCGAAGAGCGAGTTGACGCTGACCTCCACCCCGGTGCGCCGCATAACCTCGTCGGCGAGCCGCTGCTTGTTCGTCCGCTTGATGCCGCGGAACTGGCGGCGAAACTCCCCATCATCGGCGGCGCCGGCGAGCCGCCCGAGCTCCTCGAGATCGTTTTCCCAGGCCGATCCGAGATGCTCCGTGAGCAACGCAGACAGGCCGGGATTCGATTGCTTCAACCAACGGCGCACGGCAATTCCGTTGGTCACGTTGATGAAGCGATCCGGGTACAGCTCCGCAAAGCCGCGGAACACGTGCTTGCGCATGAGTTCGGAGTGCAACCGGGCAACACCATTGACCCGATGGCTGCCGATCACGGCAAGATGCGCCATGCGCACACGGCGTTCGCCGTGATCGTCGATGATCGATAGGCGCCGGCGGAGCTCCTGATCCCCCGGCTGCCGTGCTTCGACCGATTGTAGAAAATCGCGATTGATCAAATAAATGATTTGCAGGTGGCGCGGCAGGAGCCGCTCGAACATCCCCACGGGCCAAGTCTCGAGAGCTTCCGGCAACAACGTGTGGTTGGTGTAGGAAAATACATTGGTCGTGATCTCCCAGCTCTCCGTCCACGACAAGCCGTGCTCGTCGATCAAAAGACGCATGAGTTCGGGAATGGCTACCGTCGGGTGCGTGTCGTTCAACTGGATCGCGATGGACGCGGGCATCGAGGCGAGCGAACGCCCCTCGCTCAGATGCGTCGCCAGGATGTCCTGCAGACTGGCACTGACGAAGAAGTACTGCTGCTTGAGCCGCAGCTCCTTGCCCTGCGGCGTCGAATCGTCGGGGTACAGCACGCGCGAGAGGTTCTTCGCTTCCACCTGTTCGCGCACCGCGGCGGAGTAGTCGCCTGCGTTGAAGGCGTCGATGTGAAACGGAGTAATGCCTCGACCGGACCAAAGCCGCAGATGATTGACCGTGGGACCACGGTTACCCGGAATCAATTGATCGAATCCGATGGCGTATATGTCGTTGGTGTCCACCCAACTATTCACGTTCCCCAGCTCGCCATTCTCCGTGGGCTTGATCCGGCCGCCGAACCGCACGGTATAGCGCGCATTTCCGTGGGGCGTTTCCCAGACGTTGCGCAGGCGCAGCCAGCTGCTCGCAATCTCGCGCTGCCCGCCGTCGGCACCGATGAGCTGCGTGAAGATACCGTAGTCATAGCGAATGCCGTAGCCGACGGCAGGGTATTGCAGCGTGGCCAGAGAATCCAAGAAGCACGCCGCCAGGCGGCCCAAGCCGCCGTTGCCCAAACCGGGATCGACTTCCTGCGCGGCGATGTGTTCGAGTTCATGGCCCAATTCACGCAGCGCCGCGCGCGCTTCCTGCAGCAGACCGCCGTCCAGGCTTGCCAATGCGTTCAACAACGACCGTCCGGGAAGATATTCGACCGAAAAATAACACACCCGCTTCACGTGGGCCTTCGCCACGCGACGCTGCGTAGCCAGCCAGCGCAGGGTCAGCTCCTCGCGCACCGCGAGCGACAAGGCGTCGTAGATATCGCGCGGGGTCGCGGAGTCCGGGTTCTTGCCGAGCGTGCGGGTGAGGCGATCCAGCAGCGCCGCTTGCAAAGTGCCGGGCTGCAAAGCGACGTTCCGGCGCGTCGCAAACTGGGTATCAATCGAGTTCATATAAGGAGTTATTATAGGGTCCACATCTTAAGCGACGCCGGGCGAACCTCACAATGTGTGATTTAACTTGACCGCTCCCCCCTTGGCCGTCGGCATAGATGTCGGCGGTTCATCCATCAAGTGCGCGCTCGTCGACCTGAACACGGGAGCGTTCGCAAGCGAACGGTTCAGCACCCCCACCCCGGCCCAAGGCTCCACCGACACCTTGCTGGCCGCGCTGCAGACCGTGTCATCGAACCTGCCGGGCGATCACGCGGTAGGCCTGGCATTTCCCAGCGTCATACGCGGCGGCATCGTGCGCACCGCGGCGAATCTCAACAAGGCGTGGGTCGGAAAGCCCCTGGCGGCTCTCGCCGCCGAGCATTTGCGGCGGCCCGTCGTCGCCATCAATGATGCCGACGCGGCCGGTCTCGCCGAATTGCGCTATGGCGCGGCTCGCGATGTTCCGGGCACCGTGCTTTTGTTGACTCTGGGCACGGGCATCGGCAGTGCCTTGTTCGTCGATGGAAAGCTGGTGCCGAATACGGAATTCGGCCACCTCGAGGTCTCCGGAAGCGAAGCGGAACTGCGCGCGTCGGGACGCGCCAAGGTGGACCAGCGAATGAGCTGGGATGCATGGGTGGAGCAATTGAATCTTGTGCTGAATGAAATGCACGCATTGCTGTGGCCCGATCTCATCGTGCTGTGCGGGGGCATCACCGAAGAGCCCGAGAAGTTCATGGGCAAATTGCGCTGCGAGGCGCGGCTGTGCGTAGGCGCATTGCGTTCGGAGGCCGGCATCGTCGGCGCGGCATTGGCGACGACCGTGGTGTGATCAGAGCCGCTCTCTTTGCCGTTTTGTCGATGGCGCTGGCCGGCTGCGCGAGTACTGCGCTTCAATCGAATTACCCACCCACAAATTACCCGCCCACCTCCCCGCCCACCTCGCCCGCGGCCCGCGCTCCCTCCCCTGCCGCGGACCCGCGGGTCGCGATGGTCGATCTCGCCAGGTCCATGCTCGGCCAGCCGTATCGCTTTGGCGGCGCCGCACCCGGCGGGTTCGACTGCAGCGGCCTGGTTGCCTTCGCGGCGAATGGCGCGGGCGTTCGCGTGCCGCGCACCGCACGGGAACAGATGGGCAGCGGCAAGCCGCTTGCGCGCGGCGACATACGGCCCGGGGATCTCGTCTTCATGCACCTCGCGCACAAGGAACTGCACGTCGGGATCGCCATCGACGGCGACCGCTTCATTCATGCACCCTCCGCGGGCGGCTCCGTACGCATCGACTCGCTCGCTGCGCAGCCCTACGCAAAGGGCTTTTTGAGTGCGCGGCGGATCATCCCCGCGCAGTGAGCGGCGTATAATTCCGCACAATTCCAAGTTCAATTCCATCGATGACCATCAGGGACACTCTCATGAAGCTGTATTACTCTCCGGCCGCATGCTCTCTCTCGCCGCACATCGTGCTGCTCGAAGCCGACCTGCCTTACACCTTGGAAAAGGTCGATTTCGCGACCAAGAAAACCGCGGCGGGCGTCGACTATTTCACGATCAACAGCAAAGGCGCCGTACCGGCGCTCGAACTCGACGACGGTAAGGTGCTCACCGAGGGACCGGCCATCGTCCAATATCTCGCGGATAAAAAGCCGGACTCCGGGCTGGCGCCGCGCGCCGGCACCTTCGAGCGCTACCAGCTGATGGAGATCCTGAATTACATCACCTCGGAAGTTCACAAGGGCTTCAGTCCTCTGTTCAACAAGGAGGCTTCGGCAGAGTGGAAAGAAGCGGCAAGGACCGCCTTGGGCAAAAAATTCGATTGGCTCACGACCTTCTTGCAAGGCAAGTCCTTTTTGATCGGGAACACGTTCACCGTGGCCGACGCTTACCTGTTCACAGTCTTGAATTGGCCCGCGCGCGTGGGAATCGACCTGAAGAAGTGGCCGGTGCTCGCGTCCTACCACTCGCGGATCGGGCAGCGGCCCAAGGTTCGTCAGGCGTTGAAGGAAGAAGGCTTGCTGAAATAGTTTCCCGCCCGGGCTACCCCGGCTAGGCGCTCCGGCCACGCGCCCCCGGCCACGCGCCCCGGCTGGGCGCCCCCGGCTAGCTCACCGCCGCGTCGATCGCCTCGCTTCCCACCGCCGCAAATTGCAGCGACGCGAGCCGTGCGTACAGCGGGCTGTGGATCAGGAGTTCTGCGTGGGTACCGACGGCGATCTTATGCCCGTGGTCCATCACCACGATCCGATTTGCCTTGAGCACGGTCGCCAGCCGATGGGCAATGATGATGGTGGTGCGTCCACGCATGAGCTTCTCGAGCGCCTCTTGTACCAGGCGCTCGGATTCGGCATCCAACGAACTCGTGGCCTCGTCCAGCAGCAATATCGGCGGATCTTTGAGGATGGCGCGCGCCAGTGCAATCCGCTGCCTTTGCCCGCCCGAGAGCCGCGTGCCGCGCTCGCCGAGGAAAGTGTCATAGCCTTGCGGCAGCTTGCGCAGAAACTCGTCGGCGGCCGCGGCCACCGCAGCGGCCTCGATCTCGGCGTCGGTCGCGGTGGGCCTGCCATAACGAATATTCTCGCGCGCGCTCGCGCCGAACAGCACGGTCTCCTGCGGAACGAGGCCGATCTGCGCGCGAATATCCTCCGGCCGCATATCCGCAAGGCGCCGGTCATCGATCATCACCCGGCCTGAATCGGGATCGTAGAACCGCAGCAGCAGCAAGAACGTCGTACTCTTTCCGGCACCTGACGGACCCACGAAAGCAATGGTTTCGCCGGGTGCCACCTCGAGACTGAAATTGGCGAGCGCGGCACTATCCGGCCGCGATGGATAGCGGAACGTGACGTTGTCGAAGCGCATCGTGCCCGTGACCCGCGCCGGTAGGTGAATGGGGTTCGCCGGAGCGCTGATGGTCGGGCGCGCCTGCAGCAGTTCGTTCAAGCGCTCCATGGCGCCGGCGGCACGCTGTATCTCGCCCCACATTTCGGTGAGCGCAGCGGCGGAGCTACCGACGAATCCGGCGTACAGCAGAAACTGAAACAGTTGCCCCCCCGTCATGGTGCCGGCGAGAACCTGGCGCACACCGAGCCAGAGGACAATCGTGATTCCGGCAAACACCAGCATGATGCCGATCGCCGTGAGGGAAGCGCGCACGCGCGTGCGGCGGACCGCCGTGACGAAGCTCTCTTCCACCGATTTGCGATACCGTTCGCTTTGCAGACCTTCCAGGGTGAACGCCTGCACCGTCTGGATCGCGTTCAATGTTTCCCCCGCGAGCCCGCTGGTATCGGCGATGCGATCCTGCGAGGCGCGCGACAAGCTGCGCACGCGCCTGCCGATGACGATGAGAGGAACGACCACGACCGGGATCAGCACCAGCATGATGCCCATCAGTTTCGCGCTGGTGAGACCTAGCATGACGAGGCCGCCGGCCAAGCTCAGGGAGGAGCGCAAGATGATCGACAGATTGACGCCGGAGATTGCCTGCACCAGGGTGGTATCGGTGGTCAAGCGTGACAGTACTTCGCCCACCCGAGTGGTTTCGAAAAACAAGGGATCCATGCGCACCACGCGACGATAGACGGCCGCTCGCACGTCCGCGACCACTCGTTCGCCCAGCCAGGTCACGAGATAAAAGCGCAGCGCGGCAAAAACACCGAAGATGACGGAAGCGGCCAGGAATCCGATGAGATAACGGTCCAGGGCACCCACGTCCTTGACCGCAACGACGTGGTCGATGAGCTGGCGCAGCGCCACCGGCAGCGCCAACATGGCAACCGTCGCCACCAGCAAAGCGCCCAGGGCGGCAATCATCATGCCCCGATAGGGCTTGAGAAACGGCAGCAGTGCACGCAGCGGATTGATGTTTCTCGCGCGAGGGCGGTCGGGGTTGATACTCATGGCGGCCATGATCCCATAACTCAATCCGGATCGCGTACTCGCAACGGCCGAGTCGACCGCTCGCCGGTTCGCCGTTGCGCGACCACAACGCGCTTGCAAGGGGTTTCATGGCGCCATAATTGCCTTTCGGGCCACGGGCGGCTAAGGTGCCCGTTCACGGGGAATTGGCGCGCCGGACGAGCGCACGTCGTCCAAACTATAAAATGGGGACCATCATGTGGGGACACCGGAATAATCGCCCGTTGCGGAATGGCCACGCCTGGTCGGGGCCGATGCTCGTCCTTTGCGGCGCCCTTGCCGCCGCGCCGGGGATCCTATGCGCCGCCGAGGGGAGTGCAACCGAGGAGGCAACCGGCCCCCTGCAGGAAATCGTCGTGACGGCCACTCGTCATGAGGAAGGCCTCAGCAAAATTCCGATCAGCGTCACTGCGCTCACCCAAGAAGCGATGGACATTCGCGGCATCAAGGACATTCAAGATGTGGCGCGCTTCACGCCCGGCGTGAGGATCGACAACTCGGGAACGAACAACATTGCGATCCGCGGCATTTCATCGAGCGGCGGCGCCGGCACCACCGGCATATACATCGATGACACGCCCATCCAGATCCGGGCGCTGGCATTCAACCCGGACGACACGCTGCCAAAATCGTTCGACATGGATCGCATCGAGGTGCTGCGCGGCCCGCAGGGCACGCTGTTCGGCGCCGGATCGGAGGGCGGCACGGTACGCTATATCACCACTCAGCCGAGCCTCACCAAGACCAGCTTTTATAGCCGCGACGAAGTCTCTTACACACAGGGCGGCGCACCGAGCTACGAAGCCGGCGTCGCGGGCGGCATGCCGTTGATCGACGGCGTCTTGGGCGCGCGCCTCACGGTCTGGTACCGCCGCGACGGCGGCTATATCGATCAGCTCAATCCCGTGACGCTGTCTCGGGTGCAAAGCAACGCCAATTTCGACGACACCACCCTGATTCGGCTGTCGGCGGTGTGGGCGCCGACCGAAAAACTCACCGTGACGCCGAGTTTTTTCTACCAGGATCGCTACCGCAATAACAACGAGGACTATTGGCCGCTGTACTCGAACCCGAACAAGGATCAATTCGTCAACGGCGACCCGACGCGGCGCTCCGATCCGGACCGGTTCCAGTTGCCGGCGCTCAAGATCGAGGGCGATCTGGGTTTCGCGAAATTGATCTCCAACACCGCCTATTTCCATCGCAACGAAGAAACCGGCTATGACGGCACCTTGTACAACCTGGGGTTCTATCAGTCGGGAGTATTTCTCAACTACAACCCCGACGGCTCCGTCGCGGGACCGGCATCGACCCCCTATCCGCTGCTGGACGGCACCGGCGTGCACCTGCCCGCCGGCGCCACCAACTATCGATCGCCGGCCTCCATCGACAATACGCAGCAGAACATCACGCAGGAGATTCGGCTGCAGTCGAACGACCCGACCTCGGCGTTCAATTGGACCACTGGAGTTTTCTATACTCACAACCGCCAGACCTACTTGGAGCAGATTCACGATCCTTTGTTGAATCAGTTGTCGGTCGCCGCGACCGGACTGACCTACGACAATTGGTTCCAGGACTGCAGTAGCGGCACCTGCGTGCCGGTGCTGTACGATGCGCGCTTTCCGAACGACTCGTATTTCCTGCAAACCAAGGCGGAGGATCAGCAGATCGCCTGGTTCGGTGAAGGCACGTATTCGTTCACCGACCAATACAAACTCACGGTGGGCGCGCGCTACTCGCACTTGAAGTTCACGAATAACAGTCTGACGGGCGGCCCCCAGCTTTTCTTGTCGCCGCAGACCGTGAACTCATCGAAGTCGGAAAACTCGTTCACGCCCAAGGTCAGCTTCTCGTATCAATTCGATCCGAGAAACCTGTATTACGCAAGCTATGCGAAGGGGTTTCGGCCCGGCGGCGCCAACAATCCCGTGCCGCAGGCCGCGTGCGCGGGCGACTTTGCCGCCTTCGGTATCAGCGAGTCGCCCCCCACCTTCAGTTCCGACACAGTCAACAGCTTCGAGGTGGGTGCAAAGAACAACATCGACAACCGCCTCAAGATCGCCAGCAGCGTCTACTACATCCGCTGGAACAACATTCAGCAGACGGTGGTCCCTCCCGTTTGCCAGATCTCCTTCATTTCCAATCTCGGCCAAGCCACGGCGAAGGGCATCGACATCCAAGTGGAAGCGGCGCTCACCGACGCCTTCACGGTGGAATTGTCGGCAGGATATACGGAGGCGCGCTACACCCGCGATTCGAAGCTGTCCCCGACCGAAACCAATCCGGTAGTGTCGTCGGGCGATGCGATCACCGGTGAAAGCGGCGGCGGTCAAAGCGGCCAGCCCAACGCGCCCATCACCGTAAGTCTCGGCTTGGAATACAAGTTCAGCGTTTTCGAT
This sequence comes from Steroidobacteraceae bacterium, assembly GCA_035569355.1. GTDB lineage: Bacteria > Pseudomonadota > Gammaproteobacteria > Steroidobacterales > Steroidobacteraceae > Bog-1198. The sequence continues at coordinate 2,447 of DATMNF010000027.1, read as the reverse complement.
CACGAGTCCTTCGTGCGCTTCGACGACGAATACCAGAGCCGGCCGAAGTGGCGGGCTCCCTCGCAGGACGCAAATTCGCTGCAGTACGATCCCGCCTACTACATCCTGTCGGCGACCAATTTTGCGTCCGCGCGGTCCGGCATTACCTTCGGAAAATTGCAGATCGCGGCATTCTGCGACAATCTGTTCGACACCCACACCGTGACCAACTACGAGTGGTCCATCGATCCGGGCGACGGCAACAGCCGCCTGGAGCGTCAATTCACGTTCCGCCCGCGAACCGTCGGTCTCACCTTCACCTATCGCAACTAGCCTCGCCGGCTGACGGCTAGCTCTTCGCATCCCTCGCCACGCAGCCTCGGCGCAGCGAGGGATGTTGCGCCTTTTTTTATCCGCGGTTGCGCGAGTATTTGCGCGGTGCTACTGTCGAGCAAGGTGTTATCTGACCATATAACTAGGTTACGGGGATGCCATGCCAGCCACTCATTCCAAGCCGTTGATTCATGGGATATCCTGGCAACTGTTGTTTTTACGCACTCTTATAGTAGGTGCCAGTAGCTGCCTCGCGACCGTGGCATCCTCCAACGAGGCGACTGGCGCTACCGAGCCGGCCGCCAGCGGCGCCCTCGAGGAAATAGTCGTGACGGCGACCCGCCGCGAAGAGAGCATCAGCAAGGTGCCGATCAGCGTCACGGCGTTCAACGAGGACATGATCGATCAGAGGGGAATCAAGGACTTCCAGGACATCGTGCGCTTCACGCCGGGCGTGTCGATCGACACCTCGGGTACCAACGCGATCTCCATCAGAGGAATCTCCTCATCCGGCGGCGCCGGCACGACGGGCATCTACATCGACGACACACCCATTCAAATGCGCGCGCTCGGCTTCAATCCCGACGACACGCTGCCCAAGACCTTCGACCTGGATCGGGTGGAAGTTCTGCGCGGTCCGCAGGGAACTTTGTTCGGCGCCGGTTCCGAAGGCGGTACGGTTCGGTACATCATGAACCAACCCAGCGTCACCAAGGAATCAACCTACATGCGCTCGGAGGTCTCCTTTACGCGCTACGGCGATCCAAGCTACGAAGCGGGCGTCGCCCACGGTGGCCCCATCGTCAACGATGTGTTGGGTTACCGCGCCAGCGTGTGGTATCGGTACGATGGCGGCTGGATCGATCGGATCGATCCGACGACGCTCGACGTGGTCGACCACCGAGCCAATCACGCGAATACCATCGCGGCGCGCCTGGCTCTGTTGGTGCAGCCCACCGACGGGGTCAAGATCACGCCGAGCTTTTCGTACCAGAACTCACGCAAGCACGACATCGGCTCATTCTGGCCCGCGTATTCGGATGTGGGCAGCGGGCGATTCATCAACGGCTCTCCGGAGCGGATACCGGATCCGGACGAGTACTACCTCGGCGCGATCAAGCTCGAGGCGGACGTCGGCATCGGCACGCTCATCTGGAATACCTCGTACTACCACCGCGACGAGCTCACGGGATACCAGGGAACCGTGTTCGACCTCGCGTACTTTCAGTCGCTGATATGGCCGACGAATCCCGACGGGTCGGGCGGGCTCGGGCTGGGCTGCGCCGGGGGCGAAGCGCCGCCCTGCTCCTGGTATCCGATCATCGACGGCAAGGGCATTCATTTGCCGCCCGGCGGCGTCGCGGGCTACATCACTCCCAACATCATGACGAACCGCCAACGGATCTGGACAGACGAAATTCGCTTGCAATCAAATAATGACAACAGTCGGTGGAGATGGACTGTGGGCGCATTCTGGTCGCTCGCCACGGAGCTCAGCATCGAGGAGCTGTCCGACCCGTACATCAACAACTTGTATCAATATCTGTTCGGCCAGAATGCGACCGACATCTACGGCCCTTTCTACTCTTGTCCGACCGACCCTGCGCACAGCACGCCGCAGACTTTTCCCCAGTGCGATATCTATTACAACAACAACAAGACCCATGATCGCCAGCTCGCCGGTTTCGGCGAAGTCACGTACGGTGTGACCGATCAACTGAAACTCACCCTGGGCGCTCGCTATGCCAAGCTGTCGGGCGACCTCACGCACTATTCCGACGGTCTGGAGAACTACGGCGCGAGCACAGCCAATGGCGTGTATTCGCAGCATTCCGTCACACCGAAGGCTTCGATCGCATTTCAAGCCGACCCGAATAATCTCTTCTATGGTACCTACGCCAAGGGCTTTCGACCGGGCGGCTTCAACCCTCCGCTGCCGCCTTATTGTGCGCCGGGGCTCATTGCCGAGGGCTATCCGAGCGGAGAGGCCCCGGCGAACTATAATTCCGACACCACCCAGAGCTATGAAATCGGGTCGAAGAATCTCATTGCCGACCGGCTGCAGCTTGCCGGCAGCGTCTATTACATCAAGTGGAACCAGATCCAACAGAATGTTTATGTTGCCGGATCATGTG
>DATMNF010000026.1:0-34815 GCA_035569355.1 Steroidobacteraceae bacterium | reverse complement strand
GCATTGGTCTGAAACGCCATTTGCCGAGCTTGGCGCTCGAGCGCAGCCAGCCAGCGCGGATGACCGTAACCCAAACCGGCGACGGCGTGTCCGCCGTAGAAATCCAGGATCTTGCGACCGTCGCGGGCATGCAGCCATACGCCCTCGCCATGCGCCACTTCGATGGGATACTGCGCAAACACTTGCGCCAAATGGCTCGTGAGGGCTTGCGTCGTCGGGGTTGTCGCCATTGGATTTATCGCCACGGCTATGCCTTTTTTGGGTCTTGGGTCAGGTCCAGCCGGCCGCGGGGGCCGTGAGCCCGGTCGTCTCGGCAAGACCCAACAAGCGATTCATCCACTGAATGGCGCCTCCGGCAGCGCCCTTGTTGAGATTGTCGACTACCGACATGACGGCAATGGAGTTGCCGTTGGTCACCGCACTCAAATTGGCGTAATTGCTGGTCGCGACATCCTTGACGCGCGGTGCGGTGTCGCCGACCCGCACGAATGGGCAGTCCTTGTAGTATGACTTGAGCGCCTCCAACGCCTGCGCGGTGCCGATCGATTTCCTGAGGCTGGCTTGCACGGTGACATGAATGCCGCGCGCAAAGGGACCCGAGTGCGGCACGAAATTGAGTTCAGCCTCGATACCCGTGGCGAGCTTCGCGCAGGCGACGATTTCCGGCACATGGCGATGGCTCAGCGCGCCGTAGGTGTAGAGGTCGCTGTGCCGCTGCGGATGATGCGTCCCGTCGATCGGTTTGCGGCCCGAACCGGTGCTGCCGGTGATGCCGGTCACGAACAGGCGCGGATCGGTGAGCCCGAGTGCCAACAAAGGCACCGTGGCGAGGAGCGTCGCGGTCGCGAAGCATCCGGGATGCGCGACATGGGCGGTTGGCGACTTGCTCAGATGCTCCGGCACCGCGCAGGTGAATTCGCGAATTCTCGCAGGGGCGCCGTGCGCGTGCTTGTACACCGCCTCATAGGCGGCGGCGCTCGAGTAGCGAAAGTCGGCGGAGATGTCGACGCAGTGCACGCGGGTTCCCGCCGCCTCGGCGGAGCTCAGCAGGCGATCGATAATGGCGGCGGCGACGCCATGGGGTGCCGCAGAGAAGAGGGCGCAGCGCGGCGTGCCGCGTACGAGAGTCGTGATCGCGTCGAGATCGGTGAATTTGAGGGTGGGATAGGCGCTGCGTAAATGCTGGAACGCGGCGGCGACCGGCGCGCCCGGCTGGCTGTCCGAAAGAATGGCCGCTACTTCGAGTTCCGGGTGTCCCGCGATCAAGCGCAAGAGCTCTCCGGCCACGTACCCGGTGCCGCCCAACACGATTGCGGGAGTCGCGGCGCTCATTCTCCGGCTACTTTGGGTTCGCGCACGTTGCTCAAGCCGAGACGGGTGATGATGTGATCGCCCAGATCCGCCGGGTTGCTGATGGCATTGAAGGCCTCGACATTCATCTGCTCGCGAATGATCTCGACCCCCACTTGATTGTCCGTCGCCGGACCCGTGACCACCGAGGGTTCGATGCCAAAACGCTCGCGCAATAACTTGACGCCGCCCCAGGCGGCCACCGGATCGTTGGCGGACAATACCACCGCAGTGAGCGCCGCCTTGATGTCCGGCTCTCGAAGGATGGATTCCACGCCATACGTTCCGAGAAGCCCGTCTCCCAGTTCGAACACGATGACGTCCGGCTGACCCGCGGCCATTTCCGTGAGCATGGTGCGGGTCAGCGCCGGGCCGCACTTCGCGGTGGTGGTTACGATCCCAAGGTCGGTAAAGATCATGGTGCGCCGCGCGCCCGAATCCTCGAACGCCAATATGTCGCGCCGAAGCGAGACACCCGTCGCCTTGAAGGCATCGACGACGAGCCCGCGATGGCGCATGCGTGCGATGATGGCTGACGCCGCGGCGGTCTTGCCGGCCTCCATGCAGGTGCCGGCGAGCGCGACCACCGGTACCCCTCGCACGTTCAGATGGGCGGCATAGTCCAGTGCCTTGTAGCCAGCCTTGGCCGGCACGCCGATGCGCTCCCCAAGATACGGAAAGGTGAGGACGGCGCCCAAGACCGTGCAGTCGAACGGCTTACCCTTGTCCGGCGTCGCGGAATCGCAAATGCCGAGTACGCCGCCGATATTCAGCAGTTGAACCACATCGCCCGGTTTGAGCGTCGAGGGAATGTGGCCGGAGTAGCCGAACAAAGCCTTGCGATGACCCAATGCGCCGACGATGACGTCGCCGCGCGCCACTTTCGCCATGCGACCGCTCGTCAGTTCCAGGGTGTTATAGGTGGACTTGTTGTTGAGGATCTCGACGACGATGACCAAACCCTCTTCGCAGGGAATGTCCGCCGTAATGCGAATTTCGTGCGACAGACCGCATGCCTGAGTCACCGAAGCGATCTTGTCGACGACGATCGTGCGCATGCCGCTCACGGCAATTCCGGCGCAGCGGCCGGTTTGGGGGACCGGGCCGGCGCATTTGCTCCGGCGCGCTTGTAGAACACCCCGGTCAAGGCAAGCATCTTCGAATACCCCAAGGCATCGGCTGGCGTCCATTCACCCGCGGATTCACCATATACACCTTTGGAAGCCGCCATCAACGAATACGGCGATGTCACGCCTTCCACGAACATCGATCCGGGCCGAAACAAGACTCTGACCTCGCCCGTGACGCGCGCTTGCGAGGAGACCAGGAGAGCCTCGATATCGCGGCAGACCGGATCCAAGTGTTGACCCTCGTGCACCAGATCACCGTAGGGCTGCGCCACCGAATCCTTGACCCGCGCCTGCTTGCCAGTCAACACCAACTTCTCCAGTTCGCGATGCGCCGTCAGCAGCACATCAGCCGCCGGCGCTTCGAATGCGACTCGACCCTTGGTTCCGATCACGGTGTCGCCCAGGTGAATGCCCCGGCCTATGCCGAACGGGCCGGCCAGGAGTTCCAACTTCTCGATGATGCCGACGGCGCTCATCGTGCTACCGTCGAGGCTGACCGGAACTCCCTGATGAAAACCGATCGCGTGCTGCTCCGCGGCGCGCGGCGCCGAGAATGCGTGCTTCGACAAAACCCACGCGTCATCCGCAATGCTGCCTTCGGACGTCAGCGTTTCCTTTCCGCCGATGGTGATGCCCCACAGTCCGCGGTTCACCGAATAGGCGGCGCCGAACGGGGGAATCGGAAGTCGATGATCTTCCAGATACTTCAGTTGCTCCGGCCGCTTGAAGGCGCGGTCGCGCACCGGCGCAAGGATCTCGAGGTCCGGTGCCAGGGTGCGCAGAGCCACTTCGAAGCGCACTTGATCGTTGCCGGCAGCCGTGCAGCCATGCGCGACCATCGTGGTCCCGAGCGACAGCGCCATTTGCGCAATGGTCTGCGCCTGCAGCACGCGTTCGGCGCCGACGCACAGCGGGTATACCCCGCCGCGGCGCACATTCCCCATGAGCAAGTACTTGAGGACCTGATCGAAGTAAGCCGCGCGCGCGTCGATCAGATGATGTTCGATGGCGCCCAATTGCGCCGAGCGTTCAGCCAGGGACCGTGCCGCCGTGGGATCGATGCCGCCGGTATCGACCGTCACGGTGATTACCGGCCGCTGGTAGGTGTCCCTGAGCCATGGCACGCAAAACGAGGTGTCGAGGCCGCCCGAAAAAGCCAAGAGAATGGGCTCTGCGCCCTGCCTTGAAGTCGATGTCATTGGGGTTAGCGTCCGAAGATGGCGAGAAGGCGTTCGGCTAGCTTGCGCTGCTCGCGCGCGCCGGCGGTGGCGATGAATATGGTGTCATCGCCGGAGATGGTGCCGACGACCTCGGGCCATCGGGCGGTGTCGATCGCGACGGCCACACTCTGCGCCGAGCCCACGGTCGTCTTCAACACGGTCAGGTTCGTACCCGCGGTCAAACGGGCGCTGACGAACTGCTTGAGCGCCGAGAAATCGCTTTTCGGCGCAGGCGCGGCCTCGCCCAGCACGTAGCGATCGCCAACCTTGGCGACGCCCAGCTCGCGCAAATCCCGGCTCACGCTCGACTGGGTCGCAGCGTGACCGTGTTTGCGCAACATCGCGACCAACTCGGTTTGCCGCCCCACGGCCTGCTCGCGAATGATCTTCGCGAGCGTGGAGCGGCGGGCCGGAGCGCTGGTATTTTCTACATCGGAACGAAGCATGTCGGCTCTGTGCATAAAGTTGCGCGCATCGTGCATAAAAATGCACGCGCTGTCAATGAGCGGCGCCGCTTTTTGAGGTATGACCCCCGGCCGACCTTGATAATCGAAGATACGTTCCTAAGACTGGCACTACCCTTGCGGATACTGTGAGCTCAATGATTCCCTTTTCAGTTCTCGATTTATCTCCCGTAACGCTCGGCGGCAATGCGGCGCAGTCGCTGCGCAACACGCTCGACCTCGCGCGCCATGCGGAAGATTGGGGCTACCGGCGCTATTGGCTCGCCGAGCACCACAGCATGCCCGGGATCGCCAGTGCGGCGACGTCCGTCGTGATTTGCCACGTCGCCGCCGGGACCAAGACCATCCGGGTGGGTGCCGGCGGGATCATGCTGCCGAATCACTCGCCCCTGATCATTGCCGAGCAATTCGGTACCTTGGAGAGCCTTTTCCCCGGCCGCATCGATCTGGGCCTCGGAAGGGCGCCGGGTTCGGATCAGGCTGCGGCGCGAGCCCTGCGCCGCAATCTCGCTTCGGACCCCGAGCAGTTTCCTCAAGATATCCTGGAATTGATGGGGTATTTCGCGCCCCAGGCACCCGAGCAGCGCGTCATCGCAGTCCCGGGGGTGGGACTCAAGGTCCCGCTCTGGATCTTGGGTTCCAGCCTATTCGGCGCGCAAGTCGCCGCCGCGTTGGGGCTGCCGTTCGCCTTCGCTTCGCACTTCGCACCCGCCATGATGATGCAGGCCCTCGAAATCTATCGAGCCCGGTTCCAGCCGTCGGAGCAACTCGATCGTCCGTACGTCATGTTGGGATTCAATATTTTCGCGGCCGATTCCGACGCAAAGGCCCGCTTTCTATCCACGTCGATGCAACAGGCCTTCGTGAACCTGCGCAGCGGCAGGCCGGGGCAGTTGCCCCCTCCGGTCGAAGGATACGAGAATCAACTGCCGGCTCCGGCCAAAGCCATGCTGGCGGACGTGCTCACCTGTTCCGCCGTCGGTGCGCCGAGGACGGTGCGCGACGCACTGGTCGCGTTCATCGATCGGACGCAGGCTGACGAACTGATGATCACCGCCCAGATATTCGACCACGCCGCTCGCTTGAGGTCGTACGAAATCGCCGCCGATATCCGGAAAAGCTTCGAGTAGGTGCCGGTGATCGCAACGGCGATGCCGATCCCCTAACCCGCCAGGCCGAGGAATGCGCGCATCCGCCCGAGTTCGGCATCGAGTCCGGCACGAAAGGCGGCGTCGCGCGGCGCGCGGCCGTTGATGTAGCCGAAAGCGCAATTGAGCCTTCGGTCGGTCGCGCTCAGATTGCCCCAGCCGATGACGTTTTCGTGCCATAGCAAGGGCAGCGCGTAGTACCCGAGCTTGCGCTTCGGTGCAGGCGTGTAGGCCTCGAAGCGGTAAGCCCAACCCCAAAAGATTTCGAAGCGGTGCCGGTCCCAGACGACCGGATCGAACGGCGTGAGCAGCCGCACTCCGTCATCCGGGCACCACCGACGCGATGCGGGCCTTTCCGCCGCCGGCCAGTACCAATCGACCCCCTCGACCTTCGCGTGCGCGAGTCGCTGCTTGGCTCGCGCCAGTGCTTCTGCGCGCAGCCCCGTCCATTGCGGCGCTCCGCCGCGCAGGTGGCGGACCAGTTGGCCCAGAGTGCTGGCGGGAAGCGGCGCATATTTGTGCACCACCATGTCCACGAGCGCATCCATGCGAGCGTGGGCGGTGCCGTTGTCGAGCGCAGCGCTCGGTTGCGTCTCCACTGGAATCTCGCGAGCGGCGTATATGCGAGTCCCGCCCTCACGACGCGCCACCCGCAGCAGTCCCCGGTAGTGCATGACGTCGAGCAATTGCGTGGTCGCGTTCGAGGAACCACCGAACCAATTCGTCACCTTGCCATGCGCGAAATGCGCGTCCACCTGGCGCGGATGGACCGCGCCGCGCTCGCGGATGAACGCCAGCACGGCTGCAGCCTGGGCGGCGCGCGCCGGCGTCCATACCGTGCGCGCCGTTCGCGGATGCATCAATTGGCAATGCGCTCGCGGCAGGTATCCGTAATTGACGAAGAAGTCCTCTTCGAGCGGCAGCTTCGGGTACCGGCGCTCGAGGTCGCCCGCACGATAGCCCGCCACCCGATGGCGCAGTGTCAGGTCCTGGGCGCGGGCCGGGGCACGGATAGGATCGGCCTGCACGAATCCCAGTTTGTCGATCGCGCGCTTGAGGGTGGTCGGCTTGAACAGCGAACGCGCGACGGCGTAACGGCGCAAATGCTCCAACGTGACCCGCATACCCAAATGATATTCCAATCTACGACGTCCATTTCCTAGTACATTTGGCGTGATGCTGGAAACAATCGAAGTAGAGACCGCCGCCAAACCGAGCGCCGCGGTCATCTGGCTGCATGGCCTAGGGGCGGATGGACACGATTTCGAACCGATCGTGCCCGAGCTCGTGCGCCCTGGCGAACGAGCGTGGCGCTTTGTCTTTCCCAACGCCCCTGTCCGCCCGGTGACCATCAACGGGGGGATGCCCATGCGTGCCTGGTACGACCTGAAAGGGTTGGACCGCAGGGCGGCCGAGGACGCGGCCGGCTTTCGCGACACCGACTTGCAGGTTCGGGCACTGATCGCCCGAGAGGGCAAGCGCGGCATCGCGACCAATCGCATTGTCCTTGCGGGCTTTTCGCAGGGCGGTGCCGTGGCGCTCTATACCGCGCCGCGCTTTCCGGAAAAGCTCGCGGGTGTCATGGGGTTGTCCTGTTATTTGCCGCGGGAAGGCACCTTCACGACCGAGCGCGCCCCTACCAACGACGCTACTCCGATATTCATGGCCCACGGGCAGGCGGACAACGTCCTACCGATGAGTTTGGGCACGCAGTCGCGGGATTTCCTGAAGGCGCATGGCTACGCGGTGGAGTGGCACGAGTACCCCATGGCGCATTCCGTCAGCGCGGCGGAAATCGCCGATATTCGCGAGTTCTTGTTCCGCGTCCTACCTTGAAATATTGCCGCGACGGCCTGCGGCTCAGGTGACAGAGCCGGCCTCGAGAGCTAGAGTCAGCGGTCACCATTTACGAGCGAGGCCCGCATCGTGGCAACTGCACAATCCTCAAGCTTGCACGCGAGTCAAGCAGCGGCGCAGCAACTGAGCGCCGAGGCCGAGAAGGCCACCGCCCACGCCAACGCCTTGAAGCAGCAGCTGCGGGCGGCCAAGACCGCTCTCAAACGCACCCGAAAATTGGCAAAAGCCGGCAAGAAGGCGGCCAAATTGGCGAGAAAAAAAGCCAAGGCGGCCCAAGCTGCGCTTCCCAAACCGCCGAAATCGAAGAGGCCAGAGCCCAGCGTTTCGCGGCCCAAGGCGTCGAGTCGAAAGGTGCGGCGTGCTGCACCTAAGCCGGCACCGTCACCGAAGCGAACCGCGGCACCCAAACGAGCGGCCGCGCCGAAGCGAAAGGCCGCGACCAAGCGGGTAGCTGCGCCCAAGCGAGCCGCCGCACCAAAGCGAGCGGCTGGGCCCAAACCTACCGCTGCGCCGAAACGACCGGCCGCCCCGGCCGCGCCGAAACGAAAGGCCGCGCCGAAACGAAAGGCTGCGCCAAAACGAAAGGCTGCGCCGAAGGCCGCTGCGCCCAAGCCGGCACCCGCGCCCAAACCCGCGGTCGAGCAGGCGCCGGATTCAGTCCTGGACAACCCGACGGCGCAGGCGGCGCAATCCGTGATCGAACGCCTGGAAAGCGTCCTGCCGCGCCTCGCGTCAACGTTGCGGGACAAAGTGGAGGAGGATGCCGGGAAATAGCGCTCCGACCACCAAGGCCAGAAACAAAGATGCCAGAAACCCGATGATTTGGCCCAGCACCCATACCCCGAACGCCTTGCGGGTGGCGAGGCCTTGAATTTCGCTGAAACCCATTACCTGCAAAACGATGCTCCAAAGCAGGAGCAAAACATACGAAGCGAACTGCAGGCGCAGAAGCAGCAAGAGGAAGCCTTCAATGTCGCCGCGCGGGGTCTCCACGAAAGTATCTTCCCCAGCGAGCAGCGCCGTCACCACCCAAATCGCGAGTGAGGCCACCATGGGAACGCCGCCGTAGGCGAGCACGTGAATCACCTGGTCGGTCGTCGACTTGCCGCCGGCGCGGGCGCCCAGGCGCCGATAAATCATCGCCATCAAGAACAGACTTGCCACGCCTGCGATGGCGCCATAGGCAAAAGAATTCAGGAGAATTTGTGCGACGCTCGAGTGTGCCCCCGCGCCCTCTGTACGGTACAACGCCAGGAAGTTGCCGATCCCTTGCGCGGACATCAGCAAGTAGTCGGTGACCCCGACCGGTTGCGCGGCCAATTCACGAAACACGCGCCGGGGCCTCAACCAGACATCTTTCAGTGGGCGAATGGGTTCGGTCGGCAGCACTTAGGCAGCCTACGCAATCCGTGTAACTGACTCCAGCATCACACACAGATGACAGCAGACTTTTTCGGGGCTACTCTCGCAACGAGTTTGTACGATCTCTAGGAGAAGAGTGATCATGGCAAAGAAGAGCAAGTCGAAGAAACGTCCAGTGGCAAAGGCAAAACGCCGCGCCGCCAAGAAGAGCGCCGCGAAAAAGAAGGCTCGGCCGGCGATGGCCAAGGGCAAGAGGGGTGCGAAAAAAGCCGTGAAAGCTGCACCGAAGAAGGCGAAGGCCAAAGCGAAGGTCGCCGTCAAGAAGGCCGCGCCCAAGCCTCGAAAAGTCGCTGCGCCGCCGCCTCCGGCTCCGATAGCTGCGCCGCCGTCGCCTCCGGTTCCAGAGACACCGACATCGACATCGATACCCGGAACGGAACCGTTGGCGTTTTAAGGACGCGCCGAAGGTTAATTTAGGCGCGCATCAGCCCTTGGAGAGGGCGCGCGCCGCCACTGTCCGGGAATATTCGGGTGGCGAGGTTTTTTGCGTCGACGTGCATATGCTCGTCGAGCACTGCTTTGAATACGCTGCGCAGATCGAGCGTTGGCCGAAGGTCGCGGTTGTCCAGCAGTGCCGTGCGCGAAAGCCCCGGCCAGTCGGCTATCACGCGGCCGCCGCGAACCGCTCCGCCCGCGAGAAAGGCGCAACCGCCCGTCCCATGATCGGTGCCCCGGGTGCCGTTCATGGCGGCGGTGCGGCCGAACTCGGTCGCGACGAGCACCGCGGTTCGCGCCCATAGGGGGCCCAATTCGTCTGCCAGTGTCCGAAGCGCGTTGTCGAGCCCCGCCAGCCGTTGCGCGAGCGCACCCTTGGCGCCCCCCTGATTGGCGTGCGTATCCCAGCCGCCGGCTTCGAGGACGGCTACCTCCGGACCCCCTTGCGCGCGCATCAACGTCGCCGCCATGCGAGCCGCGCCGCCGACGCGGTCCGGCCCCGCAATCTTGACTGCCGCTGCTTCCCGGGCGTTGGCGTCCTCGCCGGCGAACTTCTCGGTCTGCACCGCCTCGGTCAATCGAGCGGAAAACCAATCATCCTTGGAATAGAGATCGGACAAACGTGCGAGCAACTCCTCGTCGACCTCCGGGGCCGATTGCGGAGATTTGGAGAACACGGGCGCGTCGCCGCGCAAGATCAGCGGCACGTTCAGGCCGATCGCGACGGCGCGCTCGCCCGAATGCGCCGTGCCGCGCGGGAGCGCGGCGAGAGCGCGATTGAGCCAGCCGTCGGCCGAACCCAACGGCTTCGTCAGTCCGTTCTCGAGCACGAATTGCCCGTCGAAGTGCGATCGATCGCGGTACGGCGACGCGACGGCGTTGAATACCACCACCTCGCCGGCGAGGTAGCGCTGGTGCAAGAACGCGAACGAGGGATGCAGGCCGAAGGTGCCGTCGAGTGCGAGCGCACCCTCGGCGACGCCCGGCGCAGCGATCGCAAGCTCGCGATGCAAGCTCGCATAATGAGGGTCAGCGTGGGGAGGCACCGCAGCGAGACCATCCAGTGCGCCGCGCAGGATCACGACCACGAGGCGCGCGTCGCCGCCCGCGTGGGCGAACAAGACGCGGGGCAGGGCAACGCTTGCGGCCAAGGCTCCAGTACCCATCAGAAAGCAGCGCCGGGTGACGTTCACGCGCATCACTATCTCCGTTGGAATTCGGGACTCATCAATAGCAAGGAGAGGCCTTGAGAGGCCGTGGAGGCGCGCCGCAGCGCTGTCAGCGTTTCGGGACGCGCATAGGCGCCCAAGCTCGATGCCGCGAGATCCACGGGATCCTGGCCTTGCTCGTAGCGACCTGCGACCCGCGATGCCCACAGAACGCGACGCAGGAGGGCGTCCGATCCGTCCCAACTTTTCGCAGTGTCCGGCCAGCCGGCGGGAGATCCCGGGGTGTATTGGCGCTGCCCCAGGAGATCGAAGGTGCGGACGATTTCTTCCGGCTTCTGCGGCGCGACGTCGAGGGCTCGGAACGTCGAGAACACGAAGTCCTCCGGCGTCTTGAACTTGCGCATATCAAGATCCCAGACCTCCGGCGCCTCGATCAACGCCGCATAGACATGCGGTAGATCGCCGCCGCTTTTGCGGAAGGCACGCGCCACGCGTTCGACCGCCGCGGGCGGCGGATCATCGGCAACGAAATGGCGAACCAGCTTGGTCGCGATGAACTGTGCGGTCGCCGGATGCGTCGCGAGATCTGCAAGCACAGCCTCGCCCTGCCGCTGGCCGGATTCATAGTAGGCCTTGCCGAGGAAAGTCTTCGTGCCCGGCTCGTGCAGATTCTCGCGAAAGTAGAATCGGCCGGGCGTTCCACCGGCGAGCCGCCCCTTGCCGCCGCCGATCGACCATCCGGTGATGATTTGGGCGAAAGCGGTGACGTCGGATTGCCTGTAGCCGCCGCTCACGCCCAGGGTGTGCAGTTCAAGAATCTCGCGCGCCAAGTTTTCATTGATTCCGAATTCGCGCTTCGGCGGGGCCGCCGAGGGCCGGGCCGCGAGCGGCCCGCGAGCGCCGCGGCGCGCCGCGAGCAGCGCCATCTCCGAATCCTTGCCCACCGAATATTGATTGTCGAGAAACGCGATCATCGCCGGGTGTTGCTCTACGGCAGTCAGCAGGTCGGCGAATCGGCCGGCGACATGCGGGCGGATCGCCTCGTTCTCGAGCGTGCCGGCAATGCCAACCACCGCTCCTTTGTCCGCGGACACGGCAAAGTGATTGGTCCAGAAGTGGACTAGGCGTTCGGCGAAAGGCCGCGTGGTGAACGAGGCACTCTGAGCGCGCGCCAGAACCTGGGCACGGTAGTGGGGCAAATAGGCATCGCGCACCGGGTTCGGAGCCTTGGGATCGTCCGTGGGTTGCCCTGCGGCCTCGCGTTTCATTTCTTGGAGCTGTTCGCGCGCCGCCTGCAGCTCGGCGAAGATCTGCTCGGAAGGCGCAAGCGCCGTACCGCCGGCGAGCGGCACCGCGCCTTTGATCTGCGCCGCAAGCCACGCGCGCGGGTCGACGGCAGCGGCGGTCAGATCCCCGGGGCGAGCACCCAAACCAAATCGGAGCGCGGCAATTTCGGCTTGGAGCATGCGACTGGTAACGGCACAGAATGGCGCCGGTTGACGATGCCCACGAAGGGCGCGCCGCGATTGAACATAATGCGCGCCTACAATTTTGCCGGTCAGCCCGCAGGTGGCGGCTGCGCCCGGCTCCCAGGCAAGCCGCTATCGATACAAGCCCAACTCGGCGCTTGCGAGGTCCAGATGGTGGCGGATGGCCGGGCGATTTCTCGATCGTCGAGGGTACCGGCGCGCACGAAGACGAGATGAGGCCTCGCTTCGGCTTCGCTGAACAGCTGGGTGCCGCACTTTGGACAGAAGCGGCGGTGCATGACGTTGCCGCTGTCGGCGACGCTCGAGAAGTCGCGCAGTTCCCCTTCCACCCGCAGCGCGGCGCTCGGGAAGCACGCGTTGACCGTCGCATTGCCCGATCCTAGATATTGGCAAAGCCTGCACCAACACACGCGAGTGACCAGGGGTGGCGCCGAAATGTGATACCGAACTGCGCGGCATAGACAGCCGCCCGTAATCTCCATGCAGTTTTTCCCTTAATGAACCGACCACAGAAAATGCAAAGCGAAAACCACCGCAACGACGGCGATTAGGACGTTGAGTACCACACCGACACCGGTCCAATACCCGGGAGGCACCACCGCCGGATCCAGGTTCTTGGCGACCTGCGTGAATTGCCGCGCGGAAATCAGGGCTACCGCAGCTCCCAGCAGCAACAACAGCACGCCGAGGCCGAGAGAGAAAACACGCTGCGACCCCGAGGGGGACTGGTGGGCCACCAACTGCAAAAACAGGCCGAACCTTTCGACGACGAATCCGAAGCCCATCAGGGCGAGCGCGCTGCGTTGCCAGGCAAGGAGTGTGCGTTCAGCGGCGAACAGCACCCGCGGATCTGCTGTGTAGGACATGGTGGCTCCGTCGACCATAGTGCGAACCCAAACCGTCAGCTAAATCTTACAGCCGGGTAAGCCCGCTGCCGATCGTCGAAGTTGGCCTGATCCGAGAAAATCGGCTCGAATCACTGAGAGCTGAACTATGGCATATGGGAGGACGAAAATGCGCTTGGAGAGCGAGTTGGTGCCGGTTGCGTCCCCGCTGCGCACGGTCGTGCGCGCCAGGACCGAAGAGCGGCGCGAACTCGAGATGCTTCGTGCCACGAATGCGCGCTTGTTGCGAGAGGTATCGGAACTCAAGGAGCGCGAGGCGCAAGCCCTGCAACTCGCTGACCGGGACGGCTTGACCGGCTTGTTCAACCGCAGACGGATGCTCGAGCTCTTGGACGTGGCTATCAGCGAGGCTTCGGAACGATGGCAACACGTCGGGCTACTGTTCATCGATCTGAATGGTTTCAAAGGCGTCAATGACGAATACGGCCACGCGGCGGGCGACAAAGTCCTGACCACGGCGGCCGCCCGCATTTCCGCGCGGGTACGCACCGGAGACTTGGTGTGCCGGTATGGCGGCGATGAATTCGTCGTGGTGCTCCCGAATGCGCCGGACCGAGCCGCGGTGACACGCGTCGCCGATATGATCCGCGAGCGGGTGGCACTGCCTTACTGGATACGCGGCAATGAGCAACATCTGACAGCCGCGGTCGGTGAAGCGATGTACCCACAGGACGGGGAGACCGCAGATGAGCTCTTGAATCGAGCGGACCATGCGATGTATCACATGAAGGCTCGACTGGCACGGCCGATGGTGAGTCTGGGCGGCAACCTGTTCCGCCATCGATGGTCCCGGCGCCGCGACGACTAGGAGACAGGCTCCTACCGCACCCCTCGCGAATGGCAACGGGTAGCGCTCGCTAGCCTGCGGCGCTATTCTTTGCGGTTCGGCGTTCCTGTCAACGATCGGAAGCGCCGGACGCTATGTCACACATCAATTCTTAACAACCCTTGGTTGTCCTCATGAGCCACCGCAATTGGTTGAGAGCGAGTTCGGCATTCGGCCTGGTGCTGTCGACGGCCCTGGCGGGGTGCGTGATCGCTCCCGACCAACGCCACTATGCCGACGGGGTGGTGCTGGTGGCGCCGCCGGCGCCGCGTGTGGAAGTCGTCGGTGTGGCCCCGACCCCGGGATACGTGTGGGTGGCCGGCTATTGGAGCTGGGTCGGAGGCCGGCATGAATGGGTCCCGGGCCATTGGGTGGCGCCCCATCCCAGGCATCATTGGGTTCCCCACCAATGGGTACGCCAGGGCGATGGATGGCGCATGAAGTCCGGACATTGGGAACGAGACTAAACCGCAAACATCGACCGGCGCGCGAAGCGAGCTCGCGCTAGCGGTGCAAGATCCAGGCGTCATAACCCGTCTTGGCAATCAAGGCGATGACGACGGCGATGAATACCGCGCGAATGAATTTGCTGCCGTGCTTGAGCGCAGTATGCGCCCCCAGCAGGCTGCCCGACGCGTTGCTCGCTCCGAGCGCAATGCCTAATCCCCAATGGACCTCGGCATGAAGGCCGAAAAACAATAGCGCGCCGGCGTTGGTCGCGACGTTGACGGTACGCGCGCCCGCCGAGGCGTGCAGGAAGTCGAAGCCATAGAGTCGGATGAACAGCAGCATCAGGAAACTGCCGGTGCCGGGACCGAAGAACCCATCGTAGAGGCCGATGCCGCCGATCGCGGCCAACGCGAGAAACTCGCGACCGCGCGAAAAAACGACGGGCGCGTGATGCTCACCCAGGTCCTTGCGCCATAGCACGTACACGAGCACCACGCTCAGCATGATGGGCACCAAGGGCCGGAACACGGTGGGGGACACCGCGCGCACCAGGCTCGCGCCCGCCAGCGCCGCGAGAAACGCAACGGCGGCTGCGGGCAAAATAACGCGCCAGGGAATGCGCACGACGCGCAGGTAGCGCATGACCGCGCTGCTGGTGCCGCAGATGCTGCCTAGCTTGTTCGTCCCGAGGAGCTCCGGCGGCGACCCTTGAGGATACGCGGCAAACAGAGCCGGCATTTGAATCAAACCTCCGCCGCCCACAATGGCGTCGACGAATCCGGCAGCGAATGCGGCGCAGAGCACCAACCCAAGGGTCGCAAAGCTTTCGCCTAACGCGATTGCGGCCAGGGTGCGCTCCCTTGAATGTCGCGCAGACGCGCGGGCCAGCCGGCATCGAACCAATGTTC
The DNA here is from genome assembly GCA_035569355.1 of Steroidobacteraceae bacterium. GTDB lineage: Bacteria > Pseudomonadota > Gammaproteobacteria > Steroidobacterales > Steroidobacteraceae > Bog-1198. The sequence continues at coordinate 20,041 of DATMNF010000026.1, read as the reverse complement.
GATCAGACGGAACGATATGGATTGCCGCGGCGGCAGCATGGCGCCGTTCGCGGCGAGGTCAGCCCGCGCGAACCAACGCGCATCTTCCAGTTCCTGGTCCCGGAGGTGCACCTCGGTGCTCATCGCGTGCGCGGTGAATCCCAGCATCAACGACGCCGGGAAGGGCCACGGCTGGGAGGAATGGTATGCGATCCGGTCGATTTCGATGCCGGTCTCCTCGAGCACCTCGCGCGCCACGGCATCTTCGAGGGACTCTCCCGGTTCGACGAAGCCGGCGATCGTGGAGTAGCGCCCGACCGGCCAGCTCGCCTGGCGTCCGAGGAGGGCTCGCTCCCCGTCACTGACCAACACGATGATGGCCGGATCGATGCGGGGAAACTGTTCATGGCGGCAGCTCGGATCGCTGCACACGAGCACATGTCCGCTCTTCGCGGCCAGGGTTCTCGCCCCGCACGTGCCGCAAAAGCGGTGCCGCCGCCGCCACGAAACGATGGCGCGGGCATAGCCCAGAAGCCCGGCCTCGTCGATCGGCAGTACTGAAGCGAGCAGTCGCAGGTCCTCGAAGCGCGTTTGCGGAAGCAACAGCGGAGGGTCGATCGATTCGATCTCGTAGGTGAAATAATTGGTGTCGCCGAATCTGCCCAGCCAAATCAAATCCGTGCTGTTGCGCCGCTCGGGCGGTATCTGCTTGAGGTCCAGATACGCCGCGCGCGGCGGGTCGCCATCGGCAATGAGATTGCGCGAATTCCACAGCGGTATTGCGCGGCTGCGCTCGTCCGCGAGCGCGGTGGCGAACCACGCAGGATCCTCCCGCAAATGGGCGGCGCGGTCCAGATAAGGACCGGCGAAGATATTCCTTTGCTGCATTCCTTCGATTCTAGCAGGGCGCGCTGGTGCTGATGACGTGCCCGCGTGCGGCGGCGGGCGCCGAGCCGGTCGCAGCGCAGGTGCCGCAGGCAAGTTTGTGTCTGGCCAATAGGTCCCGCAACCATACACCGCCGCACACGTCGCAGCGCGAGATTCCGACTTCGTCGCGCCGTGCGAGCGCGAGCAAGAGAAACCACGCGTGTTCGAAAGAGATGCTGGCCGGCGCGTGCAGCTCCAGATATGCCTCGTAGGCCTGGCACAACAGGGCCCCGGACTCCAGCGATCCGATGCGATAGTGCGGCTCGATCCTCGCGTGTGTCCCGCGCAACAGGCCGTACATGACGTAGAGACTTGCCAATTGCGCCGATTGAAAATTGAGCTCGGAATTCCTGAAAAAGAACGCTGCCTGCCGCGGCGACTTGCCGCGATGCCTCGAGACGCTGCGCGCATCGTGAGTCATCACGTAGCTGCGATAGAGCTTGCGAATTCGATCGTCGCTGAGGCCCGTCCACTGCCGAATGGTGAATGTGCGGGCTTCGTGACGGATCAGACGCAGTGCAAGATCGAGGCGCTGTCGGTCCCTCGTGTAGCGATCGTCCGAGACTCTCATGGCGGGCTCCTTTTGTTCCAATTCGTGCAATTTTGGGTCAAAAAGAATTTGACAGAAATTAATCACAAAGTTAGCTTGCTTGCCAAGTGGTTTCGGCGTTTGATTGCCGCTGTATTTGCGGCGATATGCGCAGGCGCTGCGCAAATTCCTCTCTAGTCGGTCAATTTGCCGGAGGCGGTCATGCAGGAAGCATTCGACGGCAGGTGGTCGCGGGATTCGCATTGGTCCGCCGACCTCAATTCGCTGCGCGATCTGAACCATCGATTCCTGGATTGGGCCGCTTTACGGACGGAATGGCCCGCGGGAAAGGTGGCACCGCTCACGGCGCCCCAGCGAGAGGCTGCGGCCGGCTGTCCCTACGCACTGTTCGACCTGCGCTTCGAGGACGACGGACACTGGCGCTGGCGCTTGCAGAACCCGGTGTCTTGGCGCGTCGCGGATGAATCGGCCGCCGACGACGCTACCGTAGGGTTCGTGCGGTTGGCGCTGTTCTATGCCTGGCACGTCGCTTCGAGCGCCGGGTTCAAGGCTCAATTGCTGCTGGGCATGAACGGCGCCACTGCCGCGGAGTTTCGCCGCATCACCGTCAATCAGCTGCCCGCTCTGGTGGTGACGGAGGCGAAGCATCTGTCCGCAAGATGGAGCGGCAGCATTGCCTACTGGAGCGCCCTCACGGCCGCCGCGTCCGGCGCCGACCCGGCGGCGCTGCGCCGCGTGCAGCTGCATGGTCTGCAGCTCGCTGCCGCAGCACGGTTGCCGGACCCGTAAAGCCATGGTTGGCGGCGATGATTGGCGTTGCGGGCGGGGCCTCGCGAGGTTTAGGCTACGCGGTTCCTATGCAAGCCCTAGTCCTGCGTCAGCTCACCAAGATCTACAAGAACGGCATCAAAGCGCTCAGAGCCATTGACCTGGACGTGGATGAGGGCGATTTCTTTGCGCTCCTCGGACCCAACGGCGCGGGCAAAACCACGGCCATCGGAATCGTCACCTCGCTCGTCAACAAGACCAGCGGCATCGTCGAGGTGTTCGGGCACGACATCGATCGGGAACTCGAAGTGGCCAAGTCGTGCATCGGTCTCGTGCCGCAGGAGATCAATTTCAACCAGTTCGAGACCTGTTTCACCATCGTCGTCAATCAAGCCGGCTTCTACGGCATACCGCGGCCGCTGGCCAAGGAACGCGCGCAGAAGTATCTCAAACAATTGCAGTTGTGGGACCGGCGCAACTCCATTGCGCGCTCGCTTTCCGGGGGCATGAAGCGGCGCCTGATGATCGCCCGCGCCCTGATGCACGAACCCAAACTATTGATCCTGGACGAGCCCACGGCGGGGGTCGACATCGAGGTTCGCCGCTCCATGTGGGAATTTCTGCGCAATATCAACGATGCGGGCACCACCATCATCCTCACGACCCACTACCTGGAAGAGGCCGAGAATCTGTGCCGAAATGTCGCGATCATCGATGGCGGCAGAATCATCGAACGCGACACCATGGCGAACGTGCTGCGCAAATTGCAGACCGAAGTGTTCGTGTTCAACTTGCGCGGTGCACGAACGGCGGCGCCGCAATTGTCGGGATTCACGGCCGTACTGGTTGACGAGCACACGCTGGAAATAGAAATGTCGAAGACCCAGAGTCTCAACGACATATTCGCGCAACTGTCGGCGCAGGGAATCGAAGTGACCAGCATGCGCAACAAGGTCAACCGACTCGAAGAATTGTTCATCCGGCTGGTCGACGGCAGCGCGTCCGCCGGCCGGGCCCTGGCGGACAGCGCGTCGGCGGAGAGCGCCGCGGCCGGCAACGCCGCGGCGTCGCGGACGTGAACGTGTCCGCCTCGCGTGCCAGAACCGAGTGGATCGGATTCAAGACCATCATCATTCGAGAGTTCTCCCGGATCGTGCGCATCTGGGGCCAGACGATCGTGCCTGCGGCCGTGACGGCGACCTTGTACTTCATCATCTTCGGCAGCTTGATCGGCCGGCGGGTGGGTCAGGTGGGGGGCTACGACTACATGCAGTTCATCGCTCCCGGTCTCATCATGATGACCGTCATCACCAATTCCTACGGCAATGTGGTCTCTTCGTTCTTCGGCGCGAAATTCGGCAAGCACCTCGAGGAATTATTGGTCTCGCCACTGCCCAATTGGCTGATCGTGGCAGGCTACATGGGCGGCGGCGTGCTGCGCGGCGTGCTGGTCGGATCCGTGGTGACCATCGTCTCGCTTTTCTTCACGCGCCTGGCGCTCACCCACGTGTTCGCGATCATCACGGCGGTCCTCCTCACCAGCATGGTGTTTTCGCTCGGCGGCCTCGTCAACGCCCTGTTCGCCAAGAATTTCGATCACATCTCGTGGTTCCCGACCTTCGTGCTCACGCCGCTCACCTACCTGGGCGGCGTGTTCTATTCCGTCACGATGCTCCCCGGCTGGGCGCACCTCATATCACACGCCAATCCCATCTTGTACATGGTGAGCGCCTTTCGCTACGGGTTTCTCGGCACCTCGGACGTCGATCTCAAGCTCGCTTACGGGATCATGATATCCGCCGCGGTCGGGATGTTCGCCCTGACCGTCGCGCTGTTGAACCGCGGCACCGGCATCCGCGAATAGCCGAAAGGAGATCCATGTTGGCTGGCGCAAAAAAATCAGACGCCTCGTGGCGCCGTCGCGGCGTATTGCTGATCGCATGCGCGGCGGCGTGCGCAACGTACGGCGCCGGCGCCGACTCTTCGGCGGCCGCAGTCGAGATCACGGGCTTCTCCTCGGAGGGCGCGGCCGCCGAAATGCAGCTCGAGCAACGCTTCGACGCGGACTTGTCGGCGGCGGAGTTGCGCGAATGGATGCGGCAGATGTCCTCCGCGCCCAATCATGTCGGTTCGGCCCATGACAGGGCGAACGCCGAATTCCAGCTGAAGAAATTTCGCGAATGGGGATGGGACGCATCAATCGAGACTTTTTCAGTTCTGTATCCGACGCCTCGCGAAGAATCGGTAGAGCTGGTCGCGCCGACCCGTTTCGTCGTCCGTTTGAGCGAACCTGCGATAGCGGGCGACGCCACGTCGACCAAAACTGCCCAGGAACTGCCGCCCTATAACGTCTACGGCGCCGATGGCGACGTGACCGCGGAATTGGTCTACGCGAACTTCGGGATGCCGGACGACTACCTGGAACTCGAACGCGAGGGAGTGAGCGTCAAGGGGCGCATCGTACTGGCGCGATACGGCGGAGGCTGGCGCGGGCTCAAACCGAAGCTCGCCTATGAACACGGCGCCGTGGGGTGCTTGATCTACTCCGATCCGCACGATGACGGCTATGGTGCGGGCGATGCGTATCCGAAGGGCGGATACCGGCCGCGAGACGCCGTGCAGCGCGGATCCGTGGCTGACATGGTCCTGTACTCCGGCGATCCATTGACTCCGGGCGCGGGCGCAACGCCCGAAGCCAAGCGGCTGCCGATCCAGGAAGCCAGAACCATCATGAAAATTCCGGTGCTGCCCATCTCCTACGCCGCGGCCGAGCCGCTGCTCGCCGCGCTCGGCGGCCGCGTTGCGCAGCCGGGTTGGCGCGGCGGATTGCCGATCACCTATCACGTGGGTCCGGGTCCCGCGAAAGTGCACCTCCGGGTGGTTTCGGACTGGAATCAGAAGCCGCTCTACGACGTCATTGCCAAGATTCGCGGTGTCCAAGAACCGGATCGATGGATCGTTCGCGGCAATCACCACGACGCCTGGGTATTCGGCGCGGCGGACCCGCTGGCCGGCCAAGTGGCCTTGATGGCCGAAGCCAAAGCGATCGGAAGATTGCTCAAGGACGGATGGCGGCCGCGGCGCACCTTGGTCTATGCGAGCTGGGACGGCGAAGAGGCGGGTCTCTTGGGTTCGACCGAGTGGTCCGAACTGCACGCGGCCGAACTCAGGAGCAAGGCCGCTCTCTACGTCAATTCCGACATGAACGGCAGGGGCTATCTCGGCGTGGGCGGCAGCCACGGATTGCAGCACTTCGCGAGCGAGGCGGCGCGCGACGTGAAGGATCCCGAAACGGGCGCGAGCGTCTTGGCGCGCGCCGCGGCGAAGCGACGCGTCGTCAGTTATGAATCGGGCGCACGCGGCAATCCGAGCACCGACCTGGAGCTGGAGGCGCTAGGCTCCGGATCGGACTTCACGCCGTTCCTGCAACATTTGGGAGTGAATTCCATCGATGTCGGATTCGAGGGTGAAACCGACTACGGCGTTTATCATTCCGCCTACGATTCATTCGATCACTTTCGGCGTTTCGTGGACCCCACATTCGAGTACGGCGTGGCACTCGCCAAGGTCGCGGGCCGTCTGATGCTCCGCGCCGCACAGGCGCGATTGTTGCCGGCGCGAGAAACCGATTTCGCCGCCTCGATCGCGGGGTACGACGATGAGCTGCATAGGCTCGCGGACGGCATGCGGGCAAAGACGCTCGAACTGGCTAAATTGCTGGACGAGGACGCGTACCAGCTGGCCGCGGATCCCTTGAAACCGCGCTCGGCGCCGCCGCGCAGCGCGGAGGTTCCATACCTGAATTTTGCCGAACTCGACAATGCCATCGCGAAGCTCGAACAGAGCGCGAAGGCGTTCGACAACGAATATGCGCGCCTCGGTGCCATCGAGGACCCCGGAGCGAGTGCGGCGCAGGAGCGGTTGAATGCAACGCTCACGGATCTGGAGCAATCCTTGACCGATCCGCATGGGCTGCCCGGCCGCGAATGGTATCAGCATATGATCTATGCCCCGGGATTGCACACGGGATACGGCGTGAAGACCCTGCCGGGCATTCGCGAGGCTATCGAGGAGCGCCGTTGGGATGAAGCCAATCGATACATAGGGGTGGTCTCGCGTGCTCTCAACGCCTACAGTGCGCGATTGGACCACGCGGCTTCAGTTTCTACCCCCGAACGCAAGGTTCCTTAACTAAGCCTCAGTCGTGTATCGTGCCTAACCCAAGTCCAGGCATTTTTAAGGAGACGAAGTATGACCGAAGAAAAGCAGCAAAAGTTTACGGCCAAAGTACGCCGCGGCCTGGTGTGGGTACACACCGTCGCGGCGGCCGAACTCGCCAAGAAAAAGGCGGAAGCGACCGGCGTCCGGATCGAAGGGTTCACCGCCAGCGAGCTAGCCGACGTCGAATCTGCGTTGACGTGGATCTCGCAGAACAAGGAATCGCAGAGCGCGGAGCCCGCGCCCTAAAGTTTCATCGGACGAACGCTGCGGCGGCCGAGAATTCGCGGCGGCGCATCGAGCGCGCCGTCGCGGGTTGTCCGAAATGCGCGACATCGCCCGGAGCGGCATTTGGCGGCGAACGGACTCAAGATACACTATGGGCATGGCCCGGAAACTCGCACTAGTCGTCGACGACTCGAAGTCGGCCCGCATCATCTTGAGCCGCATGCTCGAGAAGTATGACATCGCGGTCGATATGGCGGAATCCGCCGAACAAGCCATCGAGTATTTGAAGAACAATCGCCCGGACGCGATTTTCATGGATCATCTCATGCCCGGGATGGATGGACTGCAAGCGGTTCAGGCGATCAAGAGCAATCCGCAGACGGCCATGATCCCGATCATGATGTACACCTCGCAGGAGGGTGAACTGTACGTGGGGCAGGCGCGCGCGCTCGGAGCGATGGGCGTGCTGCCGAAACAGGTTCGCCCGGTCGATGTTTCGAAGGTACTGTATGAATTGCGCTTGCTGCCGGACCGGCGCGACATGACCGAACCCGTGCTGGCCCCGGTAGAGCTCGAAGACGGCACACCCGTGGAGCGAGCCCCCGCTGCCGGCCCGCGCAGCTCGGCCGCCGATTGGGGACGCCGGCTCGAATCGGCGGTGAAGGATCAGGCGGTCGACGTCCGCCGCTTCATCGTCGCAAGCCTCGACAGCTTTGCTTCGCGCATCGTGAACGACCTACGCGCCGCGATGCCGGCCCCGACGCTGGAATTTCCGCCCGCGCCGGCGCGCGCCGCGCGGCCGATGTGGCCCTGGGCGACGGCGGTTGCGGCAGCGTCCCTGATCGCAGCCGTCTTCGCGGCATTCTGGCTCGTTGCGCGCGACGACTTGGCCAAATCGCGAGCCGAAGCCGCCGCATTGACCTCGTCCAATGCCGAATTGCAGCGGGCACGAGGCGACCTGTCCGCAACGGTCAAAGATCTGACCGCCGCATTGGCCTCGTCCGGCGGCGCCGGCGCGACGGCGGGGGCACCGGCCGGGGCGGGAGCTTCGGCCATTGTGCCGCGAGCGGAACCGGTCCCTTACGGAGAGATCCCATTCGATCGCGGCCGTCTCGATGTACTGCGCGAGCTTCTGGTGAAACTGCAAGGCCAGGGATTTCACGGAGTCGTGAAGATCACGAGTCTGTCGGGACTTTATTGCCTGACCGGCAACTCGACGGATGGATTCACCCCGGCGGCCCCAAGTTCTCTGGCCAGCAAGTGCGATATGGTCGGCAATCCGTTCGAAGAGTCCTTATCGGGTCAGCAGAGGCAATCGCTCGCGTTCGCCAATTTGATCGCCGGCGTGCGCCAGCGCACCGCGGGTGCCATCACGGTCGCCATCGAAAATGCCGGCAACGCCCGGCCGATCACGCCTTATCCGGCGCGCACCGAGTCGCTCACGGCAGGGGAGTGGAATCGCGCGGCGGCGGCCAACAATCGCGTCGAGTTCGCGCCGGAGACCGCCGCGAACCCCTGACAGCGCAGCCGCGCCGCTTCAGAAGGCGATTCTGACAAAGAGCTCCGGTCCCTTGGTGTCGAAATCGAAGCGCCCGGAATCGTTGCTCTTGCGGGACAGGAGGGTCGCTTTCGTCGCGGTGTAGCCGACCGCGAATGCAATATTGGCGCGGAGGCGGTACAGGCCGGCGAATTCATAGAATCCCAGCGTGCCCGTGAGATGGTCGACCGCCGCCTTGAAGTACTGCGCGCGCGCATCGAAGTAAAATCGCTTGCTCACCACGTAGGTCGAATCGAGGCCGAGGGTCGGGAAGGGACCCGCCTGGTCTTCTCGCTGGTCCACGTGGCGGAATTGCGTCGCCACCCGTGCACGGGCCGAGATGTCCGTGTCGTTGATGCCGATGGTCGCCGCGAGTTCGAATCTCTCGCGATGCACGAATGAATATTCGTAGCTGATGCCGAGCGAGCGTATGTTCAGGTCGCTTTCAACGGGGTCTCCGGGCTGCAGGACCACGTCCTTGAATACGACCGGACCGGTGAGAGTGGCATGTCCGGTTCGATCCAGCGTGAAATAATCGAAACGCAGCCGGTGCCGCTCGCCGACGCGAACCATGGCCTGAAATTTGGGCTCGAAATCCGACTTATCCAGGCCGAATAGGCCCTCGGCATTGACCTCGGTTCCGGGTATCCCCTGACCGCTGTTCAATTGAATATCGGTGTTCGATGACAGGTGCGTGAAGCCAAGCGACAGACGCACGCGTTCGTTGGTGGGGCTCAGGTAATCGTCAGCGTGTGCAAGCGTCGCGCCCAGCACGAGGGTCAGCGCGGCCATGCCATTCTTGATCATGTGGGTCTCCTCAAAACCAATTGATCCGTTGCGGCGAGCCTGGGGCAGGGCGGCAACGAGGTGCTGATGCGATCCAAGACATGCGCGGCGGCCGCGCGCCAGCCGGTGAGTTTGCCGCCGTAGATGCCGAGCACACGCGGCTTGGGATCGCGGTCCGTGCTGAATATGGTCTCTCGCGACCGGTCGAATGCCGGTTCGGTGGCGGCCGGCAGAACTCGCAGCCCGGCGAAGCGTTGCGTGATGTGCTCGCGGGTCAGGTGCCTGAAGGCCGGAAAATAATGACGCGCGACCGCGAGCAGATATTCCTCTTCCGAAGGTAAAGGGTGCACCTTGTCCGGAGCGCCGTGGTACGGCGTTTCGGTGGTGCCGATCAAGGTTGCGCCGTGCCACGGCATCACGAAAACGGCGCGGCCGTCGGTGGGACTTTCCACATAGTAGATTCCGGCCGTCACCGCGAAGGGCAGGACGATGTGCGTCCCCTGCACCAGATCCACGTTCGGAATCGGGATCGGCGGCTTCAGCGCGCCTGCAACGTGCGGCGCCCAGGGGCCGGCCGCGTTGATGAGCACGCGGGCCGCGCATTGAACGCTCTCCGCCCCTTGGACGTAGGCCAGGGTGACGCCGTCGTCGGTGAGCGTCGCCTGCGTGAAGTTTGCCGGCATCGCGAGTTCTGCGCCGAGCGACAGGGCCGATTGCACGACCGCGCGGGTCAACAGCGCGTCGTCCGTTTGTGCGTCGTGGTAGCGAATGACGGCGTCCAGGCCATGAGTGTCGAGACCGTCGAGTGTGCCCCACTCGCGCTTCGGCACCGTGCCGAAGCGGGTACTTGCATCGAATCCTCCGAGCAGCGCATAGAGCCAAAGGCCAAGCTTGAGCTGCCACGGCCGGCGCCGGGTGTCGCGGTAGACCGGAATGAAGAAGGGTTTCAGCTCGACGAGCTCCGCGGCGATGCGCAGGTGAATGGCGCGTTCGCGCAGACTCTCGCGCACCAGTGAGAACTGGCCGGATTCGAGATAACGCAGGCCGCCGTGAATCAATTTGCTGGAGCGGCTGGACGTACCGCTCGCGAGGCCGGAGCGTTCGATGAGCAGTGCGCTGTGACCGGCCGCCGCGGCGGCCTGCAATACCCCGGCTCCATGAATGCCGCCGCCGACGATGACTACATCGTATTGTTTCATTGCCCTTGAGTTGCGCGAAATTGCGCTAGGATGCGGGAATACAGCTGAACACACCACTTTTACATGTCTGTCGCCAATCGCGAACAGGCGCCGCGGGGCGAGGCGCCTGCCTGAGTATTGCGAGTGTCCTTGGTTGAGACAGATTTCCTTTCAGGCGAGGCGGTGCGCGCACAATACTCAGGCAGGCTCCAGGGCCTTGCCGTCGCGCTTCTCCTCGAATTCCAGCACAGGTTCGCCGGAGGTGACCTCGATCTCGCCGTCGACGATCGCCCCCTTGGCGATGGCTATGGTCCGCGCACTGACCTTGCCGCGTATCACGGCGGTATAGCCGATTTCCAGTTTGTCCCTGACGCTGAGACCTCCCGTGATCTTGCCGGCGACAATCGCCTGTTGCGCCTCGATGAAGCCGTGCCAGCTTCCCGTGGCGGACAAATTGAGGCCGCCCTGCAAGTCGCCGTCGCCGTGCACCTCGCCGAAGACCACGAAATCCCCCGCGCCGCGCACGTTGCCGACGAACACGGTTTCCGCGCCGATAAAGGTCGGAGTCGCCGAACGACCTTCGAAGAACCGCCGTTTTTGCTCGCTCATAGGGGCTTATTACCCCATCCGGGGTGGGCCGTGATGTGACGAGCTTGGCGTCGCCGCGACATCGTGAATCGAAGTACAATCAGCCGCTGTCAAAAACCTCCTTATGAGTAAAAAATGGTCATGAACAAAGCGTTCTTGGGTCTGTGTATTGCTTTGCTGCTCGGCATCTGCGGGTGCAGCCGCCAACAAAGCGATTGGGAAAAAACCCGCGCCGCCAACACCACGGATTCCTATGAGCAGTTCCTGAAGAAATATCCGAATGGAGAATTCACGGCGCAGGCCCAGGCACGCGTCAAGGAACTGTACGAGGAACGCGATTGGCAAAAAGCTCGCGACGCCGATACGCAAGAAGCGTATCAAGCATTCCTGAAGCAGTATCCGGAAGGCAAATGGACGGAAGAAGCACGCATCCGAGTGGAGAATTTCACATTGGCCCAAGCACCGTCGAGCGCGACACCCGCCGGGGCGGACAGCGCCAATACTTCGGCTAGTCCCGTCGCCGGCGGTGCTACTGCCTCATCGAAACCGCCCGCTGCGCCTAAGCCGCCCGCTGCCGCCGCGCCGGCTTCCGCACCGGCTCCGGCCACGCCGTCGACGAAGATCGCAGCCGCCGGGTCTTACGGCGTCCAGCTTGGGGCGTTCAAGTCGAGCGCCGATGCAGCCAACCAGCGTTGGGCGCATTTGGACAAGGAATATCCCAAGCTTCTGGCGGGGCTCTCGCCGACCGTGGCGCCGAAGAAAACCGACTCCGGGACCCTGTATCGCCTGCAGGTCGCCGGGCTCACGGAGAAACACGCGCGCGCGATCTGCAAATCCTTGAAGGAAAAATCACAGGCCTGCGTCATCCTCCATCCGGCTCATTAGGCCTGGCGGTGTGCGTCACGGGTGACAATTCTTGTCAGGCGAGGGGCAAGAGGATCTCGCGTAAGTAGCTGAATTCATTGCATTCGGTCCTCTGGCATGCGGCTTGCTTCATTCTGCATGGAGCCTTCAGGCCACGGTAAGGATGCACATGCAATCGCAGATCATCGCATTGTTGATCCCCCGAGGCGGCCATCAGGCCACCTTGTTGGTGCGCCGTGGCGATGGCCAGTTTGCGCTCGAAGGAATCGATGCGCGCGTGGCGTCCGCCACCCGGGTTGCCGCAGCCTGGTTTCGTCAAGGTTCTCCGATCGTGGATCCTAAGACCGAAGCGGTGGTCGGCTATGAAGTCGCGGAGGAGTCGGCGACCTAGAGCCAAAGTTTTCTCTCCCCTTGGATCGATCTTGGCGCCGCGAATCAGCTTCCCCCGCTCGCGGCGCTTTTTTTTGGCTTGGTAAGACGCCGAGCGCGCGTGCACCGGCGGGTCGGAGAGTTCTCCCCTTCGCGGAAACTTTCATTCATGGATGCCCGCCTGGTCCAGGAGGAAGGTGTATTCCATCGCGATCTCGCGATATCGCTGGAACCGTCCCGACTTGCCGCCGTGACCGGCTTCCATGTCGATGTGCAGGAACATCGCGTTCTGGTCGGTCTTGGTGGCGCGCAGCTTGGCGATCCATTTGACGGGTTCGTAGTACTGGACTTGGCTGTCCCAAAGGCCGGTGGTGACGAACATCGCCGGATAAGCGTGCGCCCGGACGTTGTCGTAGGGGGAGTACCCCAACATGTACTCGTACTCTCTGCGTTCGTAGGGGTTTCCCCACTCGTCGTACTCGTTGGTTGTCAGGGGGATGCTGTCGTCGAGCATCGTCGTGACGACATCGACGAACGGAACCTGTGCGACGATGCCGCGGTAATCGCCGGGGCTCAAGTTGGCGACGGCCCCCATCAACATCCCGCCCGCGCTGCCGCCCATCGCAAACACCTTGTCCGGAGCGGCGTAGCCTCCGGCAACGAGGTGGCGAGTGACGTCGATGAAGTCGGTGAACGTATGCATCTTGCAGAGCGTGCGTCCCTCGTCGTACCACGCGCGGCCCATTTCTTGGCCGCCGCGCACGTGGGCGATCGCGTAGACGAACCCACGGTCGATCAGGCTCAGGCGCGCCGATGAAAAACTCGGCTCGGTGCAAAGCCCGTACGCTCCATAGGCGTACTGCAGCAGCGGGGCGGAGCCGTCAGGCACGAATCCTTTTCGATACACCACGGACACGGGTACTTGCGCGCCATCGCGCGCCGTCGCGAAGAAGAATTCGGTTCGATAGTTCGCGACATCGAAGTCGCCGATGACCGGATCGCGCTTCAGCAGGATCTTTTCCCCGGTTAGGACGTTGAAGTCGTATATCGTGGTCGGCGTGGTCAGCGAGGTGTATGCGTAGCGCAAGAGATCGGTTTCGAACTCCGGGTTCACCGACATCGACGTGGCGTAGGCTGCCTCATCGCTCGCGATGAAAAACCCGGCGCGCCCCTGCCCCGCAGGATCCACCGGCCAAGGCGTGATGCTGATTTTGGCGAGGCCGCCGGTGCGCACCGATACGGCGAGGAATCTGCTGAATACGTCGAAGTCCTCGATGAAGGTATCGTCGCGATGCGCGACCACATCCTGCCAATTCGCGCGGTCGGCTTGCGCGCCGATCGGCACCTGCATCAAGCGAAAATTACGGGCCAGCCAATTGGTCCTGATGATGAAGGCATCGCCGAGATGTTCCAATTGGTACTCGTGATCGCGCGCGTGCGGCAGAAAGGTCCTGAACTCGAGCGCCGGATCATCGGCATCGGCGTATCGCCACTCCGAGGAGACCGTACTTTCCATGTGGATGAAAATGAAGCGTTCGGATTTCGATTTGGACACGCCGGTGTAGAAGCTCTTGTCCGTTTGCTCGAATGCCATCGTGTCGTGCTTCGGATCGGTTCCGAGCACGTGTTTTTTGACGTATAGGCCGAGCAATGTTTCGGGATCCTTCTCGACGTACAAGATGGTCTTGTTGTCATTCGCCCAGGCGAGGTCGGATTCGACATCCGGGATCGCGCCCTCGAGGATCTCGCCGCTGACCAAATTCTTGAAGCGCAGAGCGTATTGACGCCTGCCGACCGTATCTTCGCAAAACGCGAGCCGTGCAGAGTCCGGCGAAACCTCCATCGCGCCGATCCGGTAATAGTCGTGTCCCGCGGCGAGCGCGTTGACGTCCAGCAGGACCTCTTCGGGCGCGTCGATCGAACCCTTGCGCCGCACAAATATCGGGTGTTCCTTGCCGGGCTCGAAACGCGAGTTGTACCAGTAGCCGTGCTTGCGGTAAGGCACGCTCGTATCGTCTTGTTTGAGCCGAGAAATGATTTCCTCGTACAGTGCGTTCTCGAACGGTTTGCGCGGGAGCATGCACCTTTCGCGATAGGCATTTTCCGCCGCGAGATAGGCCAGCACTTGCGGATCGCTGCGCTCATCGTCCCGAAGCCAGTAGTAAGGATCGATTCTCGAGCCGTGCGGCGAGCGTACCTCGTGCGGCCGCACCGCCGCGACAGGGGGTTTGATGTCCGATTCGATCATGGAATTTCGCGCTTTTGTCCGGAGGTTCCGCGGGAGTATAGTCAGATGAGTAACGGCGCAGCGCCCCGAAGGCGGCCCGCAAGGGGGATCTATGCAGAACGTCGGTCAATTGCTTCAGACGAAGGGCACGGAGGTCTTCTCCGTCGAACCTCAGGATTCCGTGCTGCATGCCATCGAGGTCATGGCGACGAGGCATGTGGGCGCGCTCCTGGTCATGAAGGGGGGGTCGTTGCTCGGGATCATTTCAGAGCGCGACTACGCTCGTAAGGTGATCCTGAAAAACCGCTCATCGCATGACACGCCGGTGAGCGACATCATGACCACGCCCGCCGTCAGCGTGACGCCGGAGGAAACGGTGCACCGCTGCATGCAAATCATGACCGAGGGTCGCTTTCGGCACCTGCCTGTCGTGAAGGGTGGGCGCGTGGTCGGGATGCTTTCGATCGGCGACTTGGTCAAGGCCGTCATCCAAGAGCAGTCCGAGCACATCGAGCAGCTGGAGCGCTATATCGCGGGTTGAGAGCTCGCGGCGAAGCTGCGATTGACGATGATCACCGGCTAGGTATCATGACCCCCATACTAAAGGCGCGCCTAACGGCGTTTGCCCCACCTTGGCGCTGAAGGCTTTGAGCGCCTAGAACCGGTTTAAGTTGTTGTTTTTGAAAGAGCTCTGCGGGAAAACTGCAGGGCAGGGTTGAACTTGGGCGCGAGAAATGCCGAATCCGGAAACTGCAGAGCTTACGACCAGCCTGAACGGCCGGGACCCTCGACTTGGCGATTGGGGCCTGTGCCGATCCGCGTATGAGAAGGACGCGTGCGGCTTCGGCTTGATCGCGAGCCTCGACGATCAAGCCAGCCACTGGGTGATCGAGACCGCCATCAGTTCGCTCAATCGCCTGACGCATCGCGGCGCGATAGCCGCCGACGGCAAGACAGGAGACGGTTGCGGCCTCCTGATCAAGCAGCCGACCGCATTCCTCAAGGCCGTGGCTCGGGAGTCCGGGCTCACCCTTGGAGCGCTGTTCGCCGCAGGCTTGGTATTTCTCAACCGCGATGCGGCCAGGGCGGCGCAGGCGCGACGAGTTCTCGCCGAGCAACTGCAGCTCGAGGGGCTGCAGGTGGCCGGCTTCCGTGCCTTGCCGGTGGATCCGGAGGCCTGCGGCTCGGAGGCGCTCAAGACCTTGCCCGTGATCGAGCAGGTATTCGTCAATGCCGCCGGCGACATCGACGAGGCCACCTTCAATCGCAAGCTCTATTTGGCGCGCCGCCGATCCGAAAAGCGCCTCGAGGGCGCCGACCCCATCTTCTACATCCCGTCGTTGTCGGCGAGCACCATCGTCTACAAGGGCATGGTGATGCCGCAGTACCTGGCGCAGTTCTACCCGGATCTGAATGACCCGCGGATGGAAGCGTCGGTGGTGGTTTTCCACCAGCGCTTTTCCACCAACACTCTGCCGCAGTGGCGGCTCGCGCATCCCTATCGCTACCTGGCCCACAACGGCGAGATCAATACCGTGCAGGGCAATCGGAGCTGGGCGGTGGCGCGGGGTCCTTTGTTTCGCTCGCCGCTGTTGCCCGACCTCGCCGACATTCTGCCCGTGGTGTCCTTGACCGGTTCGGACTCGCAATCGCTCGACAACATGCTCGAGCTGCTCCTCATGGGCGGTCTCGATCCCATGCACGCCATGCGCATGCTGGTGCCGCCGGCATGGCAGTCGGTCGACATGATCGATCCTGACCTCAAGGCGTTCTACGAGTATTACGCGACGCACATGGAGCCCTGGGACGGTCCGGCCGGTATCGTGCTCACCGACGGCCGATACGCCTGCTGCACGCTGGATCGCAATGGCTTGCGTCCCGCCCGCTGGGTCATCACCAAGAACCGGCACATCACCATCGCCTCGGAGGCGGGTGTCTGGGACTACGACCCTGCGGACGTGGTCAAGAAGGGAAAGCTCGGTCCGGGCGAGATGCTGGCCCTCGACTTGCAGACGGCCGAGCTGATGGACACGAAGCGGGTCGACGATGTGCTGAAGAGCCGTCATCCTTACAAGGCGTGGCTGAAGAAGGGCGTTCGCTACCTGCAGACCGATCTCATCGATCCGCGGCTCGCCGCGGAACCCTTCGACCGGGACACGCTGGCCCTGTTTCAAAAGATGTACAACGTGTCCGCCGAGGAACGCGACGAGATCATCCGCGTATTGGCCGAGGACGAGAGCGAAGCGGTCGGCTCGATGGGCGATGACACGCCGATGCCGGTGCTATCGAAGAAGGTACGCTCCCTCTACGACTATTTCAGGCAACAATTCGCGCAAGTCACCAATCCTCCCATCGACAGCTTGCGCGAAAGCATCGTCATGTCGCTGCAGACGCAAATCGGTCCCGAGTGCAATATTTTCGTTCCGGCACAGCATCATGCCGATCAAATCGTGCTCTCATCGCCCGTGCTCTCGCAGCGCAAATTGCGCCAGATCGTGGCGCTCGCGGATTCGGGCGTGCCGAACGAGTTCATCGACCTGCAGTACGAGGAGGACGTAAATCTCAAGACGGCCCTGTCGAGGGTCTGCGATCAGGCGGAAGCCGCCGTCCGCAACGGCAAGATCGTGCTGCTGCTGTCCGATCGGTATCTCGTCAAGGGCAAAGTGCCCGTGCACGCGCTGCTCGCCACCGGGGCCGTCCATCACCGACTGGTCAAGACGGGGCTTCGCTGCAAGTGCAATATTCTTGTCGAGACGGGTACGGCGCGCGATGCGCATCATTTTGCGTGCCTGATCGGCTACGGCGCCACCGCCGTCTATCCGTACCTTGCATATCAGACGTTGTTCGATCTCATGCGCAAGGGTGCGTTGAAAATGGAGGCGGCCATGCGGCAGGAACTCGGCCGCAGTTACCGTCGCGGCATCCGCAAGGGATTGTTCAAGATCATGTCCAAGATGGGCATCTCTACCATCGCCAGCTACCGCAGCGCGCAGCTGTTCGAAATCGTCGGCTTGAGCGACGAAGTGGTGGACATGTGTTTCGAGGGGTCCGAAAGCCGCATCCAGGGTGCGGACTTCGAGGACCTCAAGGCCGATGCCGACTATCTGGCGCGGCGCGCCTGGGACAAAAGCGAAAATGTCGAGCAAGGCGGGTTGCTGAAGTACATGCACAACGGCGAATACCACATGTACAACCCGGACGTGATTGCGCTCCTGCAGTCTGCGGTGATGACGGGAGACTATGAGCAGTACCGCGAATTTGCCGCTCTGGTCAACGGACGGCCGGTATCGTGCATCCGCGATCTCTTGGAGCTCGATCCCCGGGGAGCGCCGATACCCATCGAGGAAGTCGAGCCGACTTCGGCCATCATCGCGAGATTCGACAGTGCCGGCATGTCCCTGGGCGCGCTGTCTCCCGAAGCGCACGAGGCGCTCGCGATCGCCATGAATCGGTTGGGCGCCCGTTCCAATTCGGGCGAGGGCGGGGAGGATCCGGTGCGCTACCGCACCGAAAAGAATTCCAAGATCAAGCAGGTGGCGTCCGGGCGCTTCGGCGTCACTCCCGAATACTTGATCAACGCCGAGGTGCTGCAGATCAAGATCGCGCAAGGGGCGAAGCCCGGCGAAGGCGGCCAGCTGCCCGGGCACAAGGTGAACGATATGATCGCGCGCCTGAGGTTCGCGCGCCCCGGCGTCGGCCTGATTTCGCCGCCCCCCCACCACGACATCTACTCGATCGAGGATTTGGCCCAGTTGATCTTTGACTTGAAGCAGGTCAATCCCGGCGCGCTCGTCTCGGTGAAACTGGTCGCGGAGCCCGGAGTGGGTACTGTCGCCGCCGGCGTCGCCAAGGCATATGCGGACTTGATCACGATCTCAGGCTACGACGGCGGCACGGGCGCGAGCCCCCTATCGTCGATCAAGTATGCGGGTACGCCCTGGGAGTTGGGGCTGGCCGAGACTCATCAAACGCTGCGCGCCAATGAGTTGCGCCATCGTGTCCGTTTGCAGACCGACGGCGGTCTGAAAACCGGTCTCGATGTGATCAAGGCGGCCCTCATCGGCGCCGAAAGCTTCGGGTTCGGTACTGCGCCGATGGTGGCGTTGGGCTGCAAGTATTTGCGGATCTGTCATCTTAACAACTGCGCGACGGGTGTGGCCACGCAGCACAGTGTGCTGCGCACCAAGTACTTCATCGGTCTCCCCGACATGGTGATCAACTATTTTCATTTCGTGGCGCGCGAATGCCGCGAAATCATGGCTTCCATGGGCGTGCGAAGCATCACCGAGCTCATTGGACAGACGCAGCTCCTCAAGATCCTGCCAGGCGAGACGTCGAAGCAGCGCAAGCTCGATTTGTCGCCGGTGCTGGCCAATGCCGCGTTGGTGTCGAGCAAACCTCAATATTGCATCGACCCGCGCAACGAGCCGCTCGACAAAGGCGGGCTGGCCGAGCGAATGCTCGCCGACATGCAGGACGCGATCGCTGCGAAATCGGGGGGCCAGTTCTCCTACGCGGTGAACAACTTTCACCGCTCCATCGGCGCGCGAATATCCGGCGAAATCGCCAAACGTTGGGGAAACGTCGGGATGAGCGGCGCGCCGCTCGTAGTCACCCTCAAAGGTTCCGCCGGGCAGAGCTTCGGCGCGTGGAACGCCGGCGGATTGCATCTGCATCTCGAGGGCGAGGCCAACGACTACGTGGGCAAGGGCATGGCGGCGGGCAAGATCGTCCTGAAGCCGCACGCGCACTCGAGTTTCGCGGCGCGCGATACCATCATCATGGGCAATACCTGCCTGTACGGCGCCACAGGAGGTGAACTGTACGCCGCGGGCACCGCAGGAGAGCGATTTGCCGTGCGCAATTCCGGCGCTCTGGCCGTCGTTGAAGGGGCGGGCGATCATTGCTGCGAGTACATGACCGGCGGCGTGGTGTGCGTGCTCGGGCGCACCGGGGTGAATTTCGGCGCCGGATTCACCGGCGGCTTCGCTTATGTGCTCGATATGGAGCGTGACTTCGTCGATCGCTACAACCATGAATTGATCGACATCCACCGGGTATCGCCCGAAGGAATGGGCATCCATGTACAGCATCTGCGCGGCTTGATCGAACAGCACGTCGACGCCACGATGAGCCTGTGGGGTGCGCAATTGCTCAACGACTTTCGAAGCTACATAGGCAGGTTTTGGGTGGTGAAGCCGAAGGCGGCCGAAATAAATTCTCTGCTGGAAAATCTGCGCCGCGCGGCTTGAGCGCGCCGCCCTTCAAGGCACGAGCCAAGATCCCCGCCCATGGCCGATAAGCATCTGCAATTTCTCGAAATTCCGCGCAAGGATCCGGACAAAACGTCCGTAGAAGCGCGCACCAAGGACTTTCGCGAGATCTATTCGCAATACAGCGCCGAGGCGGCCGCAGCACAGGCCGGGCGGTGTATTTCTTGCGGCAACCCATTCTGCGAATGGAAATGCCCGGTCCACAACTACATTCCGAACTGGCTGGCGCTGGTCAACGACGGCAAGTTGTTCGAGGCGGCGGAGCTGTCGCACCAAACCAATTCACTGCCGGAGATGTGCGGCCGAATCTGCCCGCAGGACAGGCTGTGCGAGGGTGCCTGCACGCTGAACGATGGATTGGGCGCGGTGAGCATCGGCGCCATCGAGAAGTACATCACGGACGAGGCCTTCAAACAGGGCTGGAAGCCCGACATGTCGAATGTGGTGCGCACCGGCAAGCGCGTCGCGGTCGTGGGCGCAGGCCCCGCGGGCCTCGCCTGCGCCGACATTCTGGTGCGCAACGGCGTGACGCCGGTGGTCTTCGATCGG
>DATMNF010000025.1:0-33158 GCA_035569355.1 Steroidobacteraceae bacterium | reverse complement strand
GTTCGTCGCGAACGCCAAGTTGCCGAGGCCGCCCTGCGGGTCGAAGAACCCGGTCTGCGCGTTGCTCCAGATTTCCTGATAGACGGCGCCGTTGAATTGCAGGCGGTGATCGAGCCATTCGGTTTTCCAGCCGATCTCGTTATTGGTCACGTTGTCGGGTACCGTGAAGGCCGGAACGCAATAGATATCTGGGCCCTTCGGGGGCGGCAGGTTGTGACATGAAGTGGAGCGGTTGAACTGGCCCGCCCGGAAGCCCTGCGACCACGTGTAATAGAGCAGAATGTCATCCGTGACGTGCCAGCTCAAGTTGCCGCGGGCCCTATTGCCCGAGGGGGTCGTGCGGTTCGGGGAGCGCGTGCCTACGTTGGTACCGTTCGGGGCCGGGCATGGTCCGAAGGTTGTCGTCGGACCGGGAGGGCCGTAGAGGCCGCCCACTTTGCAACCGAAGCTGCCGACGTCGCCGCCGGGACCTTCGCTGTCATCGTACTTGAAATGGCGAATGCCGCCGGTGATCGTCAGCGTCTTCGGGATCACGTCGAAATCAACCGACGCGAACTCGGCCAACTGCTTGTAGCCGCGCTCGACGTCGTCGTAGAAGCCGATCGGCGGATTCGGAGTGAACGCGGGCGAGCCCGGAAACGGGCTGGTGGGCAACTCACAATAGTTGGTGAGCCCGGTCGGCGAGCAGAACGGAATTGTCACGTACTTCCAGTGGCTCTGGTCGCTAATGTTGTATTTTTCCCAGTACACGCCGACGGTGCCGCGGATGCGTTTGTCGTCCGGTGTGCTCAGGCGCAGCTCCTGGCTGTCGTGGGTGATTCTCTCCGTTTCCGCGAACGTCGTGCTCGGGGTGTAGCACTTGCCGGCCGCGGGATTCGTGCTTGAGTATCCCACGCATTGATAGTAGAAACCGTAAGTGCCGCGCGCATAGTTCGTGTAGTCCTGCGTCTGTTCGACGTTGCGCACCAGGTAGGCGCCGCTGTAGACCAGTTTCAGGTCGCCGATTTTTCCGTTGACGACCAATGCGGTGTTTTCGAATTTGTCCTTGTTGAATGAAGGGTTGAACAAATTCACCGAGAGCGGCGGCAACGGTTGCCCGCCGATCGGAACGGCTCTCGCGTCGAGCGAGGCGCCTATCGTACCTCTAGGCATCTCGTAGAAGACCCCCTCGGCGTCGATGTTCTGATACGACTGCGTCAGCAAGGCGTTCCAGTCGTCGTTGATCTTGGCCAGCGCAGCGACCCGAATACCGGTATAGGTCACCGGGTTGATCGCGTTGCCGACAAGGCTGTTGTTGTTGATCGACAAACTGTTGGTCGGCACGACGCCGCCGTTATATCCGACGACGCCGCGGTCGGTAGACGAGCGCGAGAAGGTGCTCGGGACGTTGTTGATGTAGCCGCCCTGGCGGTCATTGTAGATCACGCCGCGCAGCGCGAGAGTGTCTGGAATGATCGGGAGGTTAATCACGGCGGTGATGTTGGTATTGGGATCGCCGTGGGCGGTGGTCCCATAGCCTGCATCGACGCTGCCCTCGGTGACATCGATCTTGGGCTTGTTCGTGATGTAGCGCAGCACGCCGCTCAGTGCGCCGCCGCCGAACAGTGTGCCCTGCGGGCCCTCGAGGACCTCGATGCGCTCGAGGTCGGCCGCGTAGATGTCGAGGTTACGGCCGGGCACCTGCCCCGACTGTTCGTCGAGATAGATGGCGACCGCCGGGAATGCGCCGGTCGTGCCGCCGCCATTGCCACCCCCCGCCCCGACGCTCAATCCGCGCATGAAGATACTGCCCTGCGCCGGGCCGCTGGTGGACTGGGTCACGTTCGGCAAATACTTGATGAACTGATCCAAGCTCACGACGTTGAGCTGGGCAAGCGTATCTGCGGTCAGCGCCTGGATTTGGATGGGCACGTTCTGGATGTTCTCCGTCCGGCGCTGCGCGGTGACTATGATTTCACCGAGTGCGTCCGAGGAGCTTTCCGCGGATGCGCCCACCGCGAGAGCGGTCGACGCACCGTGTATGCCGAGGATGGAACAGATCGCGTAAGACAGCTTCTGATTGGGGGTCACAGATGTCTCCGTATTTATTTTATGGTCATACCCAGTGCCTAGCCGAACAATCAAAGTCGCGCCCGCGCGGGAAAACACACGAAGGCGCGGCCGCATGCCGCATCGGCGCACTCGAACGAATTAACATCCCTATAGCCGAGTCAATCTTCTAGACGATAAACGCCGGCGCCTTCCTGTATATCATGTGCTTCGTCGCAATCTCAAATATTCGTAACGCTGGGCGCGCTGGGGACTGGAACAGGCGGCCACAGGACGCGCACGGAGCGTGGTAACTCTCCTCAAGCGCACGGCCTGCTGCGCCGCGGCTCCGTGGCTGGCACGCGGCTCGGCGGCCGGCAGAGCTCTAAGGGTTCTCCGACGAGCGGGGCATGGCCGACGAGCCGGCATAGAAGTTGGTTGCGGGCGTGCTGCGGAGGAATGCGGCCGCGGTCATTGCTCGCGAATGGGTCGGGATCCCCTCGGCGGGCGGCAGCAATGGCACGATCTTGCGAAATGCACGCCACGCCGCCGTGGGGCCGGCGCCAAATTCCCTCGATGCGTCTTGCGCCTTGCGGACATCCAACCAGAAGGTCGCGGTCAATAGATCGTGCGCGAGCAGGTCGACAGTGGTGTCCACCGCCTGGCGCGCACGGTAGGCCTTGATGCGCGTTTGCGCCTGCAGATCTTCTACCGTTCCGACGATCGCCTGGCCGGAGGGTGCGATCGGATTCGTCAGGCTCTGGATCTCTTGCTCCAGATCCACCGGCGTAAATCCGCCGCCCCCTGCCCGAAAGACCTCGAAGCCCGGCGCGTGCAGCACCTGCGCCGGATTGGTCGCCGTGAAGAATGGGTTGCTGAATCGATCTATTCGCAGCGACACGGCAATGTCCATGTTCGCCAAAGCGATGATGAAGGCTTCGAGCTTGTTCGCCATGGGATATGGGTCCCAATTGGCGTTCGAGATGATGAACCCTTGCTTGCCGTGACTATGCTCGCCGCCCTTGACGTAGAACTTCATCATCTGCGGCGTCGACAGCTCCCATGCATCTTGCGGCGACAGATCGGTACGGACCGCCGGGTTGTGGTCCGAGGAGTTCATCTGCAGAACGACAGCGTCGCGCAGTGCGCCCCAATCCTCCCAGGCCGAGGCCTGGCGGATGGACGACGCCCGCAGGCTCTCCGGATCCTGGATGATCCGCTTCGGATCGTCGCCAAAGAGGTAACTGCCCTTGATCATGTCGAGCACGCGCGCCGCGTCCCAATTCAGCCACTGGAACGGCCGTTCCCGTTGCACTACCGTGCTCAAGGGAGTGATGCTGGAATTCATTCCGTTGAGGTCCATGGCATAGATGAGATCGGCCCACTCCAGCACGCGCTGCGCATCGTTGACGGCCAACGCCGAAATGCCGGTTGCATAGGCATCGCTGCTGGTGAGGGCGTTGGTGTCGGCGGCAAACGGTTTGATCGCCTTCAAGCCCGCCTTTGCAAGGGCATCGGCGGCCGGCATCAGAGTGCCCTGGTAGTAGGCCTCGCCCGCTCCCACCATCGTCGCACCCACATTACTCAACTGTGCGAGGTCGCCTTCGCCAAGCGTTCCCCGCGATTGCACCACCGGGGTGATTCGCCGGTTCAAGAGGTCGATCAGCATCTGCGAAAGCTGCGGACTCGGTGCGTTATGGGTCATCGCATTGGCGCGGACCACCATCATCGCGCGGACGATCTCTTCCTGACGCACCTCCGGTCCATACCCCCAACTCGCGCCGCGCTGGAAGTCGCGCAGCTGCGACGTCTCAAGATATGTCTTGTTCTCCTGCGTCATTGGATCGCCGGAGAACATCACGGTCTCACGCTGGTCGCCAGCTCCACGATTGAACCAGTAGACAGCGACTCCTTCCGCGGCGGCCTCGAGCAGCAATCCGTAATTGTCGGCCTGGCGCTGTTTGGCTTCCGGGCTCAACTGAACTTTCGCCCCGTATCTTGCGACGTCAACGACCTGTTCGATCGTCAAATCACGGCCCGTCAGGGTGATCATCTTCTCTGACATGGTGGGGGTGATCGGCTGATAGTCCGCTGCCGCAAACACCGGACCGCCTGCGCCCAGCCAGCAAGCCGCGGCACCGCAGATGATCTTCAGCGTCACGCCGATCGTGTCGGCACGCTGGCGCGTCATTGGATCGCGCCTTGGCGTCATTGCATCGCTCATAAGCCTCGTCTCCCCGGAATTCAGTTTTGAATCGCAGGCGGAGTATTAACAATAATTCTTGCCGAACATGCAAGCGCGTTTCGTTGCGGCGTGCGCTCGAGAAATCCGCCACTGTCGATAACGATGTCTTTATTCGAATCCTAAGCTATCGTATGCGGCTGGGGAGAGCCAAGAGGGAACAGCCACCATAATGAAATTCCACTCACGAACCTCATCGTCCCATTCACGAGCTTCATCCTGCGGCAGTCTCGGCGCAATCGCGGCGTTCTGCCTAGTCGCCTCGACTGCAGCGGCGTCCTCCCCCGCACCCTACCGTCCAATTGCCGCCAGTTTGTCGGACGAGACCATCGTGTTGACCGGCCGGGACCTCACCATCGACCAAGTCGTGCAGGTGGCCCGCTTCGGTGCGAAGGTCGGGCTGAGTCCCGAAGCGCGCCAGCGCTCCGCCGACGCCCATGCGCTGCTCCTCGAAGCGGCCGCCGAGGGTGTGTCGGTGTACTGGTTCAATCGCGGTTCGGGGTCGGGCCGCGAGAAGTTCATCTTCAGCGGCGATCCCTTATCGGCGCAGAACAAGAAGCTCTTGGAGGCGCGACAGCTCGCGATTTTCCAACGCGGCGCCCTCGCCGGCCTCGGTCCCGAAATCGGCCAAGAAGAGATCGTTCGCGCCATGCTGGTGGTACGCGCCAACACCATGAGTTTCGAGGCGGCAAGTCCCCAGCTGACCCAACGGCTGCTCGACTTGTTGAACGATCGTATTACCCCGGTGGTGCAGTCGCGCAGCACCGTCGGCGAGGGGGACCTGGGGCCGTTCACGAATGTCGGCGCCACCATGGTCGGCGCCGGCAACTGCTACTACCGCGGAATACCCATGAAGGCTGCCGAAGCGCTCAAACAAGCGGGGCTCGAGCCGCTTGCGCCCTTCGGAGCGGACGACAGCGAACTCGAAAGCACCAACGCCTATTCGACCGGCCAGACGGCCCTGCTGCTCTACGATGCCCGGGAGGCGCTGTCGTGGGCGGATCTCATCTATGCCATCGACCTCAACGGCATGAACAGCAGCGTCTCGCCGCTCGCGCAGCCCGTGCAAGCCAACCGGCCGTTCAAATGGCTGAACTGGGACGCCGCACGCGTGCTCGAGATGCTGAAGGGGAGCTATCTGTTCGAATTGGACGACAAGCGGATCATTCAAGACCCGGAAAGCCTGCGTGCCTCATCGATTCGGCAGGGTTCGGCGTGGCAAGCGTGGGCGCAGTTGCGCGATGTGGTGCTGGTTCAAATGAATTCGTCCGACCACAATCCCGCCGTCCGCGTCGGCGCCTCTCCGACCGATTCGTGGGAGCTCGCCACTCCGCAGCTTGCTCAATTCTACGTCAAGGGGAGTCCCCGCAATCACGGCCAGCATGGTTTCATATTCTCCAACGCCAACTGGGATCCCTATCCCATGGCCAACGAAATCGAAGCCTTCACCATTGCGCTCGCGAACATGGACGCGGCCATCGTGCAGAGAATGCTGCGCTTCACGAACACGTTCTTCACCCTCATCGCACCCTCGGACGAGTCGCCGGGAGAACCCGGACGCTTCCATCTGACCCAAGGCAGTGAAATCGCGGCCGTCGCGTTGATGCAGGAAATCCAAGGTCTGATCAATCCCGTGCCGCCGGAGGGCAACGCGCTCATTCAGAACGTGGAGGACATGCAGACGCAAACGCGGCTCAAGGTCACCAGGGCGCGAACGGCGGTCGAGGACACCATTGAGATCTTGGCCGAGGATCTCTTGACCGGGACATACTGGTTGGACCTGCGCAAATCTCAGAATCCATCGCGAAACTTTGGCGCTTCGCCGACGGCGGTATGGTCCGCATTTCGCGTCACGCTGCCGTTCAACGGTGTTGGGGCGAGCCCCGCAACGGAGCCCATCCACGAAACTGCGGCCGCATTCATCCGCACCAACGCGGCTGCAAATTTCTACCGGGACAACGCGCGGGAGCCGGGCTCGGCGTCCCGGCGGCATATCGAGTGATCGCGAACGCCCGGATGTACTCGGTGAGCCCGGAGGCTGCCGACCTTTGGCGCCGCCTGCTCGCCGCGGTGATCGAGCGCGCGGGCCTCGATATCGAGCTCCTCGAACACACCGAGCCCGCGCCGATCAACGAGTTGTGGCAGCGCCCCGACAAGGCGGCGGTGTTCATGTGCGGTCTGCCCTTCTCTCTTTCCCAACCGCGCCCGGAGCTCATCGCGGCTCCAGTCCCGGCACCACCTGATTTTCGCAGCGAGCCGCAATATTGGAGCGAGATGGTGGTGCGCAAGGACAGCCCTTTTCAAGCTATTGAGGACACATTCGGTACGCGGATCGCGCTGACCGTGCCGGGCTCGCAATCAGGTTGCCTGGCCGCGCTGTATTACCTCATGACGGCTGCGGATCGATTCCCGCTCTATCGCGAAGTCATTGCGCCCCAAGTCACGCCGCTGGGCGCGATGTCGGCGGTCGTCGATCGTGCGGCGGAAGTCGCGCCCATCGATTCCTATGCGTTTTGCCTGTTGCAAAGGTACCGCTCGGACTTGACATCGCAACTGCGCATCATCGGTCGAACTGCCCGGACGCCCATCCCGCCGCTGATTGCGTCGAGGCCCGGGCTCGAGAGCTTGCAAGCCGCTTTCCTGGAAGCGCATCGGACACCCGAGCTTGCGCCGTTGCTGTCCGCTTTGTTGCTCGAACGGTTCGTGCGGCCGGATCCGGAGTCTTATGATGCACTGCGATTGAGCTTCGAGGCTGCGACGAAGTTCTGGGGAACACACGTTCTGGCGGCCACGGTGCATCCGTCCTTTCGCGGCCCGCATGCCTTTGGCGAGAGTTAGGGAAACCGTTAAACTTGGGACGCGCCATGCATGTCCTGAAAAAATCGTTTTTCGAGGTCGACGGGCCCACGTGGGTGGTTGCCTTTGTGCTGTATGGCGCCTGGGTGCTCTTGGTATGGTTCAACGCCCTTTTGCCCTGGTGGATCCTCATGCCGGTGGGCGCCTATCTCATTGCGTGGCACTTCTCGCTGCAGCATGAAGCCATTCACTCGTTTCGCGGCGTGCCGGCTTGGCTGCGTTTCGCGGTGGTATTTCCGCCGCTCGGTCTGTGGTTTCCCTATCCGCTCTATCGAAAGAGCCATACCACGCATCATCGCGACATCAATTTGACCATTCCGGGGGTCGATACCGAGTCCTACTACGTTCTTCAGGCGGATTGGGCGCGCATGGGTTGGCTCGAGCGGCGCGTGCTGATGTTCAATCAAACCATGGCCGGGCGATTGCTGATTGGACCCATCCTGCGCCTCTGGACTCTCCTGACCAGGGAAACGCAGCGGGTGCGGCAAGGCGACTATGGTCATTTGCCGCACTGGGGTGTGCACATCGTCGCGGTCGGGATTCTCTTCTGGTTTATTTCCGGCGTCTGCGGTTTTCCATGGTGGCAGTACTGTCTGCTGGTCGCCTACCCGGGCTTGAGCTTGGGGTTGCTGCGGGCCTTTACCGAGCATCGTTCGGCGCAAGACTCGCAGGAGAGAACCGCCTCCGTCGAGTCGAATGCGCTGTTCGGCATGCTGTACCTGTACAACAATCTGCACGTTGCGCATCATTTGAAGCCCACGATGCCGTGGTACGAAATCCCGCGATTCTATCGGGAAAACAGGGACCAACTTTTGGCGAGCAACGGAAACTTCGTCTATAGGGGATATGCAGTGCTTGCCAGGCGATATTTTCTGACCCCCGTCTTCAGCCCCGTTCATCCGACGCTGTAGAGCACCCCGTTTTGCCCGGAAAAACCCGCGCGATCGTCGCGACCTCGATCGGCAACATGCTCGAGTGGTACGACTTCACGGTGTACGCTTTGTTCGCGGGCTACATCGCCGGGAATTTCTTTCCCGGCGACAACCCCACCACACGATTGATCAAGACCTTTCTCGTCTTTGGCTTGGGCTTCGTCATCCGCCCCTTGGGCGCGGTACTCATCGGGAACTACGGGGACCGGGCCGGCCGCAAGGCGGCCCTCACCTTGACTATTCTGCTGATGGCCGCCGGCACGGGAATCATCGCGTTCTCCCCCACCTATGCAACCATCGGGATCGGTGCTCCCCTGCTCCTGTTGCTCGGACGGATGCTGCAGGGATTTTCGGCCGGCGGCGAGGTCGGCACCGCCACGGCGTATCTCTTGGAGAGTGGCGATCCCAAGGAGCGCGGCCTAGTCGCCTCATGGCTCGAAGCCAGCATGGGCATGGCCAACATACTGGGCGCGCTGGCGGCGTTCTCGGTGACCACGATCCTGAGCACGAGCCAGGTGCAGTCCTGGGGTTGGCGGCTGCCGTTTATCTTTGGGCTCATCATCGCTCCTGTGGGCCTGTACCTTCGCCGGACCCTCGATGAAACCGAGGCATTCCAAGCCGAGACGCAGCGGCGCGCCAAAAAACACACCGAAGGCAATGCGCCTTTACTCGAGATATTTCGGGATCACGGTCGCAGTCTTTTCGTAGGGTTTTGCGTTGCCGTGCTGTGGGCCGTTGCGGTGTACGTATTGATGATTTTCCTTCCCACCTACGTCCAGCACCCGGACACCTTTAATTTCAGCGCCGGCCAAGCGTTTGGCGCTTCGCTCCTGGGCAACATCCCCTTCGTGCTCGGATGCCTCTGGTTTGGATCCTTCTCGGATCGAATCGGCAGGCGCCTGAGCTTGTTTCTGAGCGCGGCGCTGCTTCTTGCCTTGGTGCTGCCGCTGTTCTTGTGGCTGAAGGCCTCGCCGACGCTGCCGACACTGATCGTGGTCCAGGCGATCGTGTGCATATTGGTGGCAAGTTTCGTCGGGGTAGCTCCGGCAGCGCTGTCCGAGATATTTCCGACCGGCGTGCGCTCGACGGGAACTTCGCTGGTGTACAACGCGGCATTCACGCTGTTCGGCGGCTTTTCCCCAACGCTCCTCACTTGGCTCACGCAGCGACCGGGCGGTTCCATCTATTGGCCGGCGTGGTACGTGATGCTGGCGGCGGTAGTCGCATTGATCGCGATTCCTTTCCTGGGGCAGCCGCCCAAGCCGCGAGTCGCTGTCGCAGAATACGTCTAAACTTGGGGGAGAATTTCTTGTCGGACCGTCCGAACTTTCTGATCTTGATGGCGGATCAGCTAACTGCGCGTGCACTTCCCGCCTACGGCAACAAAACCGCGAAGACGCCTCACATCGATACTCTGGCCTCTGCCGGCGTGGTCTTCGACTCGTTCTATTGCAATAGCCCGCTGTGTGCGCCGTCGCGGTTTTCGTTCCTGGCGGGCCGCCACGTGTCAGCAATCGGCGCGTACGACAACGCTGCGGAATTTCCGGCGCAGGTGCCCACCTTCGCTCATTACTTGCGGCGCGCAGGGTACCAGACCGTCTTGAGCGGCAAGATGCACTTTTGCGGCGCGGACCAATTGCATGGATTCGAAGAGCGGCTGACGACCGATATCTATCCGGCGGATTTCGGCTGGACGCCCGATTGGAGTCGTTTTGAACATCGACCGACTTGGTACCACACGATGGATTCGGTCACCCAGGCGGGTCCTTGCACCCGCACCAACCAGATCGACTTCGATGACGAGGTCGTCTTCAACGCGCGCCAGAAGCTCTTCGATATGGCCAGAGCGAAGGATCGGCGGCCGTTCTGCATGGTGGCCTCGATGACCCACCCGCACGATCCCTATGTGATTCCACAGAGCTATTGGGACCGTTATGCGGGGGTTTCGATCGACATGCCGCGGGTACGCATGCGGGCGGATGAATTGGATCCGCATTCGCGGCGTCTGCGCCACGTTTGCGGGCTCGACCTGCAGGAGGTGAATGAGGCGCAAACCCGCGCCGCGCGCCGCGCCTACTATGGCGCGGTTTCGTATATCGACGATCAGATCGGCGTGTTGCTGGCAGCGCTCGCCGATGCGCGCTTCGCGGACGACACCATCGTGATGTTGCTCGCCGATCACGGCGACATGCTCGGGGAACGAGGTCTTTGGTACAAAATGAATTTCTTCGAGCCGGCCTGCCGGATTCCGCTGATCGTGCATGCGCCGGGACGATTCCCGGCGCGGCGCGTGGCGCCCTCCGCTTCGCTCATCGACATTCTGCCGACCTTGTGCGAACTCGCCGGCATCGCGCCTTCAAGTTACGCAACACCGCTCGATGGCAGCGCTCTGACCGCGCTGCTAATAGGAGGCGACGGCAAGGATGAGGTCATCGGCGAGTATCTTGCCGAGGGCGCAATCGCGCCGTTGGTCATGGTCAAACGCGGACGCTACAAGTTCATCCATTCGCCCGTCGATCCCGATCAGCTCTATGACCTGCAGGAGGATCCCGACGAATTGCATAATCTTGTCGCCACATCGCGACACGCGCAACGTGCTCAGGAATTTCTCGCTGAGGTGAACCGGCGATGGAACCTGCCCGCCCTGCATGCCGAGGTCATCGCGAGCCAGCGGCGCCGACATGCCGTCTATGATGCCTTACGCGTCGGCCGCCATACACCGTGGGACTTCCAACCGATGCGCGACGCCAGCCGGCTATATGTGCGCAACGATCAGGATCTAGGCGATTTCGAGGCCCTGGCGAGATTTCCTCCGCTTCAGGGCTGAAACTCAGGGTCTCCCTGATACAGCAAAACCCTACGTTGGGACTCGATGCGATATCGAACCGAGACGTCCGGCCGCGCGTGTTATACAGTGTAGGAGGCTGCTGACAATAGTATTGGGAAAGCGTTGACACGAATTCCATAATACTCTGCAGCATAAAGCGATTGATGGCATGATGCTGCGACGTCCAAAGCCGGAAGACGCAATACCAGCAAGGTGCGCTTTGCAGAGCAAGAACACGACGCCTAATTGGGAAGGACACGAACCGGACACCAGTGCCCGGCTTCTCGATGTGCTGGTGACCGCTACCACCGCATCGGCAAAAGTTTCGCGCTCCGATCGAATCCTGTTCGTTGCCTGCGAATTTTGGGCCGCCGCGCGCAATCGTTCTCTCCTAGAGCAGCTGCGTGACGATGCGTTGCCCCAACTGCGGGCAGCCGAGGAGGCCTTTACCGTGATCGGCCTGCCCAAGACGGCGGGATGCTTGAGGCTCGCACGCATGGCGCTCACGGACGTTGATCCGCCGACCCCTTTGGAGACGGTGGCCGTAAACATCGAAGATTGGCTCGAGGGGGTGGACGAACCCGTCGACCAAGTGATTGCCGAATTCGCAAAAAAACAGGCGTCCGAACGTCAACTGAAGTCCTGACGTTCGGCAGCCGCACGATCGGCTACTTTTCGAGCGTTCAATTGAAATCGGCGAGCGTCGCGCGGATCCACTCCGTCAGATGATCGGCGTACACCCGCTCGATGACCAAGAGGAACTCTCCCGGCTCGATGCAGATCGTCAGAACGTGCACTTCCGCCATTCGGCCGCCGCGCGCCTGACCAAGTCCGGGGATCGCCGTCGTGGCGCCCATCCGTTGCAGTACCTCGCGGGCCCGTTGTCCCTGCACCCGAAATACGCGAAAGGCCCCGGTCTGATCCACCATGCAGCCATCCGCCGCGGCCAGAAGCCGCTGCTCGATCTCGGCGAACGCCGCTTGGCCGTCGCAGAGCAGCAGCGTGTCGGTCGGACTTCGCCACGCGAGAATCACCTGCGCATCGTGGCTTGCGCGGCTCTGAGCGGCGCTGAGTGGCTGTGCCAGCGGCAGTCCAATCGACTCGAGCACCGCGGCCGCAAAGCTTCCCGCCGGGTCGAAATAGCGCAGAGACGCAGCCCATAGGCCGCGGACAGCTTCCACCCGGACGCCCCCGGCTTGCGCGACAATTGCAGCGCCCGGTGAATTATCCACGGAGACGCTCGCCTTTAGGATCGATGAAAGGCGCCTTGACCACGACCGCCTCGATGACCGATCCGAGGTGGTGGACCCGCACCCGGTCACCCAGCCTCTGCGTCCCTCGCGCCAGCATGCCAAGGGCAACCGGGCCTCCTAGCTCAGGACTCCAATAGCTCGAGGTCACATGGCCTTCGGTCCGAGTGGGCGGCGCGCCGGCTGCGATTTGCGCGCCGACCGGCAGCTGGGTGCGGCCGTCGGCGGGCGACAGCGCGACCAACTGGAAGCGGCCGGGATCTCGCGCCGCCGGTCGAAGCAGCGAACGTCGGCCGACAAAATTCGCAGCCTTGCGCTCGACGGCGCGGGCAAAGCCAACATCCTGCGGCAGGGTCGTTCCGTCGGTGTCGGTGCCGACGTGAATATAGCCCTTTTCGGTGCGCATGATTTCGAGCGCTTCGATGCCGTACGGCACCGCCGAGTGCTCGGCCGCGCGTTCCCACAGGCGCTCGAGCAGCGTTGTAACCTGGTCGGCGGGGATATTGATCTCGTAGCCGAGCTCGCCGCTGAAGCTTGCCCGCAGCACACGCAACGGCGCGTCCTCCCATGCACTTTCGCGCAGCGTCATGTGCGGCATGGTTTGGGGCGCCAAGGCCGAGTCGAGACCAACCGAGGCCAGCCAATCCCAAGCGCGAGGGCCCGCCACGGTCACGTTGCCCCAACGCGAGGTCACCTGCGTTACCAATACCCGCAAATGCGGGTACTCGCACTGCAGCCACTCATCGAACGCCGCGGCCGTGCGCTCGACCCCTGCGCTGGTGGTGTTCACCCAGTAATGTTGCGGCCCGAGACGCGCCACGATGCCGTCGTCGACGACGATGCCGTTTTCATTCAGTAAGATTCCGTACCGGGCTTGTCCCTGAGGCAAATTCGACATCGTCCCCACGTACATGAGGTCCAAAAAGTGCGCCGCGTCCGGGCCATAGATCTCGAGCTTGCCGAGCGGCGAGCCGTCGAGCACGCCGGCATGCTTGCGTACCGCGCGGGCTTCGCGTTGAGCCGCGGACTCCAAGGATTCCCCGGCGGTCGGATAGGCGGCCGGACGCAGCCAGTTGCCGAACGGTTCGAACAGCGCACCGCGCGCATGGTGCCACTCGTGCGCCGCAAGGCGCTTGAGCGGCCGATACAAGGCGCCGACCCGGCGGCCCGCCAGCAGTCCGAGCGCGACAGGTGCGAATGGCGGCCGGAATTTCGTGGTGCCCACCTCGGCAGGTTCGCGGCCCGTAAATTCACCCATCAGCACGAGCGCGTTGATATTGCTGGTCTTGCCCTGGTCAGTGCCCATACCGGTGGTCGTATAGCGCTTCAAATGCTCGACCGAGCGATAGTTCTCCTGCGCAGCCAGACCGATATCGCCAACGGCCACGTCGTTCTGTAAATCGACGAACTGCTTGCCGGTCACTCCGGGCAGATGGGTGGCGGCCAGCGACCTACCGCAACCTCCGACCGGTACCGGCGGCACGGCATCGCGGCGAGCCAGGGCGGACCCAAGCTCTGCCGCATGATTCACCACCGCTTCGCGCTCGAATATCCCGGCGCAGGCGCCCGCACTCCAAACCCCAGGCGCGGGCCCGTCCGGAACGAACATCGCCGACTCCTCCACCCAGCGCAATTTGCCGCCTGCTTGGGAATGCAGGTGCACTGCGGGCGCATAGCCGCCCGCGCTCAAGATGAGGTCACAGTCCAGCCGCTCCGGTCGCCCACCGTCCGCATCGGCCGATATCACCGTGCAGTCGCGCACGGCCTTCGTGCCGCCGACTCTGGCGATGCCGGCACTCGAGAGGGTGCGCACGTGCACGGCTCCGGAGTCGATATCCGCGGGCGGACGACGATCGATCAATGCCACCACATTCACGCCGGCAGCGCGCAAGGAGGCCGCCACTCGATAGGCGGAATCGCTGTTGGCGGCGATGACCACTCGCTGTCCGCAGGCAACCCCGAAGGCGAGGAGATATTTGTCGGCGGCGCCCGCCAGCATCACCCCGGGTCGATCGTTGTCGGGAAAGATCATGGGACGTTCGAGCGCACCGGTAGCGACGATGACTGCGCGCGCGCGAATCTTCCAAAGCCGCTCGCGAAGCACACCGCTGCTCAAGGCGGCGCCCGGCCGGTCCGCCGGCAGGGCTTCGCGTGCGCACACGAGGTTATGGTCGTAGACGCCGAAGGCCAGGGTGCGAGTCATGCGACGCACGCTGCAGCGCTCGGCGCGTGCGACGAGCGCGGCAACTTGCGGATCGGCGCGCCAAGCGAGCGCTCCGCCGAGGGTCGGCGAACTCGCGAGCAACAGCGTATCTGCGCCCGCCTCGGCAGAGGCAACCGCGGCACTCAAGCCGGCAAGGCCGCCTCCGACCACCACGACATCCGCGTGCGCCGCGGCTTCTTCGTAGCGGTCGGGATCGGACTCTCCGGAAGCCCTGCCGAGACCGGCCATGCGGCGAATCGAGGGCTCGTACAGATGCCAGTTTGGCCACTTGAATGTCTTGTAATAAAAGCCCGCCGGCAGCAGCGCGCCCAACCTGCTGTTGATAGCCCCCACGTCAAAACCGACGTTGGGCCAGCAATTGACGCTGGCGGCGACAAGACCATCGTAAAGCTCCACCAGCGTCGCACGCATATTGGGAGTTCGTCTGGCGCCCTCGTCCAAGTCCACGAGACCCGTGGGCTCCTCGACGCCGCAGGAGAAAATACCGCGCGGCCGGTGCAGCTTGAAGCTGCGCCCCACGAGCTGCACGCCGTTCGCCAGCAGGGCCGAGGCCAGGGTATCACCCGGGTAGCCGTAGTAGCGCCGGCCGTTGAATTCAAACGACAGCCGTTGCGTTCGGTCGATCCGGCAACCCGCAGGTGCTGCGAGACGGGAAGCGGTCATGACGGCGGCGGATCGGTCATCGCGTAGACGGACAGAATTTCGTGCGTCACCGTGTTGCGCTCGAGATTGAACCACTGCCCGCAGCCCTGCGTGTGGCGCCAGCGTTCCAAGTGCAAGCCCTTGGGGTTGTCGCGAAAGAACAAATATTCACCCCAGGCTCGATCGCTCTGTTCCAATGCCGGCCGTGCAATGTGCGAGGTGCCCCCGCACGTGAATTCGCTTTCGTCGCGCAAGCCGCAATAAATGCACGGGATCTGCATCATTCAGTGTGCGATCCCCGACGCCGCGGCTTCGTCGATCAGGCGGCCCGTGATGAAGCGTTCGAGCTGAAACGGCTCCGCAAGCGGATGGCACTGCCCCGTCGCCAATACATGCGCGAGTGTCCAGCCGCCGACGGGGATGGCCTTGAAGCCGCCGGTGCCCCAGCCGCAGTTGATATAGAGATTGGGAATGGGAGTGGGACCGATGATCGGACTCGAATCGTGCACCACATCGACGATACCGGCCCACTGACGCATGAGGTTGAGGCGGCTGAAGGACGGAAACAGTTCGAGGGTCGCCGCAATGATCGCCTGCTTCACCGCGAAGCTGCCGCGCTGCGCGTAGGAGGGAAACAAATCGAGCATGGCGCCCATGACGATCTCGCCCTTGTCCGATTGGCTGACGTAGGCGCCGGTGCCGGGCGACAGAATCACCGTGTCCAGCAATGGCTTGACGGGTTCGCTGACCATGGCCTGCAAGGCATAGCTGGTCACCGGCAGGCGGAAGCCTGCCAGTTTCGCGAGCACCGAACTATGTCCCGCCGCGGCGATGCCGACCCGATCCGCCGCCATGCGACCGCGATTGGTATTGACGCCGACGACGCGCCCGCTCTCCTTGATAAAGTCGACGACTTCGCAATTTTGAATGATGTCCACGCCCAAGGCGGAGGCAGCCCGTGCATAGCCCCAGGCGACCGCATCATGCCGAGCCGTGCCGGCGCGCCGCTGCGTGAAACCGCCGAGCACGGGCAATCGCGCCCGCGGCGAGAGGTCAAGGGCAGGCGCGAGCGCGGCGACTTGCGCCCGCGTGAGCAGTTCTGCGGCGATGCCGTTCATGCGCATGGCATTCGCCCAGCGCGACATGGCGTCGAGATCGTGGCGGCTGTGGGCGAGCAGCACCAAGCCGCGCTGGCTCAGCATGATGTTGAAATTCAATGCCTGCGAAAGACCTTCGTACAACTTGAGGGAAAAGTCGTACAGCCGCGCGCTCTCCGGGTACAGATAATTCGAGCGCACGATGGTGGTGTTGCGGCCCGTGTTGCCGCCGCCGATCCAGCCGCGCTCGATCACGGCGACATCGGTGACCCCATGATTTTTCGCCAGATAGTAAGCGGCGGCGAGACCATGGCCGCCGCCGCCGACGATGATGACGTCGTACCTGGGTTTTGGGATCGCATCGCGCCACGCAACCGGCCAATGCCGTTGCCCGGACAACGCGCCGCGCAACAACGACCACGCCGAATATTTCACGGCAGGCTATTTCGATTACTTCGCATCTTCGATCAGTCTGCCCTCGAGATGCGTGCAATACCAGTGCACGAATTGCGTCACGCCGGCCTCGTGCACCGGCGAATAGGGCGCCGGATCGTAGGCCGGCGAATTCACGCCGATTTGATTTTCCTGGCAGTTGCGGGTGTCGGCCGCGTTGGTCGCCAGCCACACCCCGGTCAATTCCCGCAGGTCGTAATCGACGCCTTCCACGGCGTCCCGGTGCACCAGCCACTTGGTCGTCAATTGGGTCTGGGTGGGGCTCACCGGCAACAAGCGAAAAGAAATTGCATGGTCGGCGAGCACGTGGTTCCAAGTCGTGGGGAAGTGGAACATGAGGAGCGTGCCGATGTCGGGCTCCGCGACCGAATCCGACAGCGGCCGGTGCACGGCTGCATTGCCGGACATGGTGAAGCTCACCGCCCCCTCGAGAAGCGGAGTGCGCACGGTGCGGTATTGACTGTTCGGGGCGATCTGAAATTTGCTCGGCAGCCCAATGGACTCCCAGTGCGCCCACTTTGCGGCGGTCTTCGGGTTCGAAGCGGCATCCTCACCGTCCGTGGCGGTTGGATCTTCCGGAAAGGTCCGGATCAACTCGGGATGGTTCGCCGCGCAGTGATAGCACTCGCGGTTGTTCTCCCATACCAGCTTCCAATTGGCTTGCTCGATGATGGTGGACTGGAACGCGACTTTGGTTTGATGCAGTTTGTGCGGCATCAAGTACGGCTCGATGTGCCCTCGAATCGGTTCGAAATCCGGGGCGACCTTGCCCAAGCACACCCAGATGTAGCCGCCGGCGCTCGCGCAGTGCACGGCTTTGAGTCCATGTTGCGTCTTGTCGAAGTCGCTGCCCATGTCCCGCGCTGCGATCAAGCGACCGTCGAGCGCGTAAGTCCATTGATGGTACGGGCAAACGAGCCGCGGTGAGGAGCCGTGCTCCGCGGAGCAAATTCTCGATCCGCGATGCCGGCAGGTATTGTGGAACGCGCGCAGGCCCCCTTCGCGGTCGCGCAGGACGATGACCGGATACTCGCCGATCTGCACCGTCAGATAGCTGCCGGGATTCAAGACTTCGCAATCGTGGCCCACGAACAGCCAATCGCGGTACCAGATCATGTCCAGATCGACTTGGTAATCCTCGGGGCTGCAGTAGAAGTCTCGTTCCAGCGCCGTCTCGAGATTTCGGCCCCGCAATCGGTTCAGCATGACATCGCGCGCACTCATGAGTCAGTCCTGGTTTCAAGAGATGTGCATACGATACCAATATCCCACCGCAATCCAGTTCCCGAAGCGACTCCTTTTGCGAAATATACGTCAGCGCAATTTATTCCGCTCCCGCCCCGCCCTTACCCCATCGGTAGCTCAAACGCACACCGAACACGCGCGGCTCGTTCACCGTTTCGCGCAGATCGAAGTTGCCCTCGTTGGTATAGACCACCGCGTTCTTGTTGAGGAGGTTGGTGATGTAGAACTCGGTCGTCCAGCGTTCCGCGGTTTGATTGACGCCGAGGCGCAGGTTCATGATCGAATAGCCCGGCTGCAGGAGGTGCGGCAGGCCGTTACTGCCGTTCGATTGCAAGGTGTTCCACATGTCGCCCTTGTGCGAGATGTCGTATTGCACGTAGCCGTGCAGCGCATCCTTGATTGGCGCTTCGTAGCGCACGTTGTAACTCCAATTGAAGTAAGGGACGTAGGGCAGCCGCTCTCCCGGCGTCACCTGGAAAGAGACGTTTTCGAATTTATTGGTGAGGAGACGCGAGTCGTTGTAGCTTGCCGAGAGGTCCATGCTCAGGAACGCGTTCGGCTGATACTTGATTTCGGACTCCATGCCGTACACGCGGGCATTGCCGATATTGGCGTTGAAGCTGCTCGACGGGCAGAGTCCGGGATCAAACAGCAAGGACTGGAGATTCTTCCAGGGCATGTAGTAAACGGCGCCATTCCACTGCAAATGCTTGTCGAGCATGGTGGACTTCCAGCCGATCTCGTAGTTCGTCAGGGTGTCCGGCGTGAACTGCGGCGGAACGCCGTTGGCCGTGCAGGTATTCGGAATACCCCCGTTGACGCCGCCGTCCCTGAACCCTTGCGCCCAATCGGCATAGACGAGGAGACCGTCCAAGGGCTTGTAGCTGATGCCCGCCTTGCTGTTCCACTTGGCAGATGATCCGCCATAGAGGGCCGGAGCCTGCGGGGTGAACCAAAAGCCCCCGTAACTGGAGGTGTGGAAGGTCGAATGAAAGTGCACGGTGCCGGCTTCCACGTGCAATCGGGGCGTGATGTCGAAGGTGATGTTGGCAAATTCCGTCGTCTGCAGATAATCGGAACGCGCTTCGTAGCTGTACCAATCATCGGGCTTCGGCAGATTGATGGTCTGCCCGAGATTCTGGTAGTAATTGACGTAGTACTGCCAGCCCTGACTCGCAGTCTGCAGCCCCGGCATGTGATAGTAGTCGCTGTAGGGGTCGATCGTCTTCTCCCAGTACAGGCCGCCCAGCCAGTGGAACCGGCCGCCCTCCTTCGACTGCAGGCGCAGCTCGTTGGACCAGCGCTCGATGTGCTGGATGTAATCGTAATACTGGAGCGGCACGTTGCAGCCGCTGTACGGCGTACCGCTGCCTCCCCAGTACGGGTCCGTTGTGCAGGTAAAGCCCTGCGGGTATGGCGCGGTGAGGTTGGCGGGCGGCCCCGTGTTCACATACTGCATGTATTCCGAGTACTCGTTCGTCCAATGTTGGTCTTGCGCCCAATAGGTGCTGGCGTAGACCAGATCGCCGATGCCGACGTCCCCATCGAGGTGAAAATCCAGCGTCTTGACGTAGAACTGTTTGTACTCCGGCCCAAAGCGCACCACGTTATCGGTTCCGATCGAGCGCACCGGGCCATTGACCAGGGTGGTGCCATCGGCGCCGATCGCCCCGCCTATGCTCGGGTTCTGGTCCCACGCGCCGTGAGTGAGCTGACGCTGATAGCTGTAGGTCAGCGTTGCGTTCCAATTCTCCGCAAACTTCTGGCCGATCGCGATGCGGGCGCCGGTGACCTTCTCAATGTTGTAGTTCTTGCCTGCCCACTGCGAATTGTTCGAGACGACGCCGTTGACCCAGTTGCGCGTGGTGTTGAGATTGTTGATGTAGCCGCCGTGGTAATCGCTGTAGGCGGAAATGCGCAGCGCTGTCCAGTCGGCAACGATTGGCAGGTTGATGAAGCCTTCGGCCGTGCCGTTATGACTACCGGACTCTACCTTACCCCCGTCGAGGTCGACGCCGGCGCTGAAGGCGCTGGGATCAGGCTTGTTGGTGATGAAGCGCAACGCGCCCGACATGGCGCCGGCGCCGAACGTCGTACCCTGCGGGCCGTTCAACACCTCGATCCGCTCGATGTCGTAGAAATGCATATCGGGAGTCGTACCGTAGTAATTCATCGACATGTCGTCGATCAAGAACCCGGTCGCGGCTTCGTTGGGGTAGTTCGGGTTCGTTCCATCCGACACGCCGCGCATGACGAAGGTCTGCGTGGCGGGACCGGCACTCACGAAAGAAATGGAGGGAGTCTTGCTCGCGTAATCTTCGAACTGCGAGATGCCGAGATTCTGCAGGTCCTTGGCGGTGTAGACGTCGATGCTGATCGGAACGTCCTGCAAATTCTCCGTGCGCTTGCGGGCGGTGACGATGATCTCCTCGAGGCTATCGGATGCAGCGGTCGCGGTAGTCCCGGCGCCCACCGCAGGCGCGCCATGCATGGCCGCGGCGCCCGATAGGGCGGCGGCGACGGCTAGCGCGAGTTTCGAGCGGA
The DNA here is from genome assembly GCA_035569355.1 of Steroidobacteraceae bacterium. GTDB lineage: Bacteria > Pseudomonadota > Gammaproteobacteria > Steroidobacterales > Steroidobacteraceae > Bog-1198. Next base: position 12,818 of record DATMNF010000025.1, on the reverse strand, counting down.
CCGGCTGGGACGCGAGGATCGGAGCTCCGGGCGCGGGGGAAGCAGCAGAACGTCTTGCAATCCTGGTCATCGCACCCCTCGTCTCATGTTGTTTTAAGGCCCGTACGCGTGCGGGCCATGTTCGGATCATGTCTCGCGGAGCGGCGGCATGTCAACCGAGACGTCGCTCGACACTGATCGAGCGTTCAACAGCCGGGTCCGGCCTCAATCCGGCGCCGCGAATCGCTGCAGACAGTCGCCGAGGGTTCGGCGCAGCGGTTCCAGCTCGCGCTCAAAGTGCTTCCAATAGCCGACCCCGGAGGCGTACAGAGGCTGGCGCACCTGTTCGGCGCTCGCGGTTCGGACCGACCGCTTGGTTTCGTGAAAGGCGAGGCAGGACGGCTCGAATGCCAAGCCGCAATGGGTCAGCAGGCGGCGGATATTTGCTTCCGGCTCCCGCACCAACGCTTCGTAGCTCAAATGCAACACCTTGCCGGGCAGCACCTCGTCCCAATGGTCCATCAAGCTCAAGTAACAGCGGTAATAGCGGCCGAGATCCTCGAGATCGTAGCTGAAGGATTGACCTTCCGCGAAGTACTGCTTGTAGGTGCTGAAGCAGGAGTCCATCGGATGCCTGCGCACATCGACGACGGCGGCATTCGGCAGGATGGTGTGGATCAGGCCCACATGGCTGAAATTGTTCGGCATCTTGTCGATAAAGCGAGCTCGTCCGCTGCGGATCGGGGCGGTCTCCTCGAGGTAGCGCCGGCCGAGCCCGGCGAACAGCTCGCGGGGGGCGGCGCGCACGCTTTCGGGGTAGGCATCGTGCTCGGGATTGCTGTGATCGAACTCCCGGACGATGGTCAGCACATTCGGCAGCTCGAAGGTACCCTCGACGCTCGAATGGCTGGCGAGTATTTGCTCGATCAGGGTCGAGCCCGAACGAGGCAATCCGACCACAAAAATCGGCGCTGGGTCGGAACAACCCGCGCCGGCTCGGCGGGCAAGGAAGGCAGCGTCGAAACAGTCGCGCACCCGGCGGGTCTTGCTCTCGAATTTCTCAATGCTGAAGGGAACGGTGCGCCGCCGCCGCCTATTGCCGATCTGGTAGTGGGCGAATGCCGCCGGGTACTGGGTCTTGTGCTCGAGGGCGCGCCCTAGCGCGAAGTGCAACTGCGCCTGGTCGTCATCATCGCCTGCATCGCCCGTGAGCAGCGCTTGCATCGCCGCAATCTCGGCGTCGCTGAACACGTAGTTCTTCAGGTCCGCAAGGCTCCAATAGGCTTCGCCGAACTTAGGCTCCATCTTCAGGCAATCCTTGTAAGCCTGCTCGCACTCGCGCCGGTTGCCCAGGGTCTTGTGCAGGTGGCCGATCGAGAGCCGCAGGCGCACCTCCGTGGGATGCCTTTTCGCGGCCTCTTCGAAGGCCACCAGCGCATCCTCCTGACGCATCAACCGGGTATATATCCTGGCAAGCAACACCCAGTTCTGGGTATTCTCGGATTCGATTTTCAGAAGGTGGCGAACCGCTGTCTCGGCCTCGGGGAGTCGCCCGAGGTCGACCAGAGTTTGGCTGAGCCCTCGCCAGATGAGCGGCAAGTGCGCTGACTGCTTGAGCGCGTGGCGCAGCAGCCGCTCCGCATCCCGCGGCGCTCCCGCGGCAAGCGACACGGCCGCGAGGCCGCACAAAGCGCCGACATGACTGCCATCGGCTTTGAGAATGTCGCGAAAGATGAGTTCGGCGGTCTTCCGATCCTCCGCGACCAGCGCGGCGCGCCCCTCATCGATGCGCCGCACGTGGGGATCGCTGAGGCGCGCCCGCTCGTAGGCCGCCACGGCGTCTGGATACTTTTCGAGGTCCACGAGCACATCGCCGTACGCCAGCCACCCGAGATTCATCTGGGGTGCGAGCTTGAGCGCGCGTTGCAGCTCCTCGCGCGCACTTTCGAGTCGCCCACCCTGCCGGTAGGCGCGCGCCAGGTCGCTGCGTGCCGCCCAAAAATTCGGGGCCGCGGCAACCACGCGTTCGAGGGTCTCGATCGCGGCCGATACTTTGTCCTGGTCGAGCAGCGCGATCCCGAGCAGCCGCAGACTGTTGACGTCGCCGGGAGCCCTCGCTTGAATGGCACGCAGCTGCCGTTCGGCGGACGCGGCGCTCCCCAAGCGCAGCGCGCTCAACGCTTGGCCGTAGGCGGCCTTGAGTTCAGCTTGCGATCGGTCCTGCACGGATGATGTCGCGCCTAGACGACGGCCGGTACTTCGCGCGATTCGCGGGTCAGCGCACGCTTGTCCCCGATCTTGCGCTCGGCGCTCGGCGGATGTCCAAACTGCATGCGGTAGCATTTTGAAAAATGCGGCGGCGACTGAAAGCCGCAAGCGGTCGTGATGTCCATGATGGGCATCGCGGTTTGCAGCAGGAGTTCGCGAGCGCGGCGCAGGCGCATTTCCAAGTAATAATGCTTGGGCACGCAGTTCAAATCGCGCTTGAACAAGCGCTCGATTTGACGGCGTGACAGGCCCGTAGCCTTGGCGATCTTTTCCAACGAGAGCGGCTTTTCGATGTTCTCTTCCATGAGCTGTGCGACCCGAATCAATCCGCGGTGGGACACGCCGACCTGCGCCCGCAGCGGTACATACTGGCGATCCGTGTCCTTGCGCACCCGATCGACGATGAATTGCTCGGAGACCAGCTGCGAAATCCGCGGTCCGAGCTTCGCTTGAATGAGGTTCAGCATGAGATCCAGAGGCGCGGTGCCGCCGGAGCAAGTGAAGCGGTCGCGGTCGATGGTGAACAACTGGTCGCTGATGCGCACCCTGGGAAACTCCTCGCGCAGAGCCGAGAGATTTTCCCAGTGGATGGTGGCGCTGAAATTATCGAGCAAGCCTGCGCGAGCGAGCGCGTAACCGCCGGTGCAAAGGCCGCCGAGCGGCACCCGCCGGTCGGCGAGGCGGCGAAGCGCAGTCAGGAGTACGGGCGAGACCGCTTCGCGAACATTGATGCCGCCGCACACAAACAGAATGTCGACCGGCCCCATCTTGTCGAGAGCGCCCGACGGCGACAGATTGAGTCCGCTGCTGGCGTCGACGGCAGAACCGTCCATGCTGATGACGGACCACTCGTACACCTCTTTGCCGACCAAGCGGTTGGCCATTCGCAGCGGCTCGAGCGCATTCGCCACCGCGATCAGAGAGTAGTTCGGCAGGGTCAGAAAAGCATACCTGCACTTGCGCAGCACGGCCGGCGATTCCAAGGTGCCTCCGAGGGACAAACAGCATGGGGATCGGGACGGCCCCATTATGCCATCGGCGGTGCTTCTTGTCCTTTTTCGACATGTTCCTGTCGTTTTCCAGACGGTAAAGGGAGGCTCGGCCCTCTCGAATCCGGGCCGTTTGGGGCCCGCCTGGCGCATTTCCATCAGGGACTGTCGCAATTGGCGTCTTGTTTGGCCGGCCGCTGGTTACACTGCGGAACGCATTTGCGTTGGGAGATCGACCATGAAAACTCATGCCCGCGTCGCCGTGATCGGCGGTGGCGTGGTAGGCGTCAGCACGCTGTATCACTTGGCCGTGAAGGGTTGGACGGATGCGGTGCTGCTCGAGCGGGCCGAACTCACCGCAGGCTCGACCTGGCATGCGGCTGGGCTGCTGCCGCTCTTTAATATGAGTTACACGGTCGGCCAGCTGCACAAATATTCGGTCGATCTTTACAAGCGGCTGCCCGCCGAAACCGGTCAAGACGTGAGTTTTCACGTCACCGGCAATTTACGGCTCGCCACCTGCCGCGATCGCATGGATGAGTACCAGAAGTACTGCGGCACGGCGAATACCATCGGCGTACCGTTTCAGGTGATAGGCCCAAAGCAAGTCCGCGAGCTCTGGCCGCTGGTCGAACTCGGCGACGACGCCGGCACGCCCAAGATCGTCGGCGCCCTCTATCACCCGGACGATGGTCACATCGCGCCTGCGGATCTCACCATGGCGCTGCGCAAGGGGGCACGCAGCCGCGGCGCGGAAATCCAAGAGCAAACCGAGGTCATCGCGGTGAAGCGCACTTCCTCGGGCGAGTGGCATCTGACCACCAATAAGGGCGACATAGTCGCCGAGCACGTCGTCTGCGCCACCGGCAACTATGCGCGGCAAACGGGACGCATGTTCGGCCTCAACGTGCCCTCTATTCCCGTCGAACACCAATACATCGTGTACGACGAGTCGCCTGAGCTCAAAGCGTACCGAAAAAGCGGCGGCCGCGAACTGGCGGTACTGCGCGAGTCGGATCAGTCCTACTATTTGCGCGAAGAGCGCATGGGATGGATCTTGGGCCCCTATGAGTCGGGCGCACCGGCGCGCTTCGCCGACGGCGTACCCGACTGGTTCGGCAAGAGTCTGTTCGAAGGCGACCTGGAGCGTTTGCTGCCGCACGTCGAGGCGGCGCAGCGGCGCGTGCCTTCGCTCGCCACCTGCGGCATCAAGGACATCGTGAACGGCCCGATCGCCTATACGCCGGACGGCAGCCCGCTGATCGGTCCGGCGTGGGGCGCGCGCAATCTATGGCTCAACGAAGGGCACAGCTTCGGTATCACCGCGGCCGGCGGCTCGGGTTGGCAGCTTGCCGAGTGGATCGTCGAGGGCGAGCCCGGTATCGACATGATGGCGGTCGATCCGCGCCGCTATGGGCCGTATACCAGCAAGCGCTACGTCGTGCAAAAAAACGAAGAAACGTACCGCAACGTGTTCGTCATCCATTTTCCGGACGAAGAGCGCCCGGATGCGCGGCCCGCAAAGACCAGCCCGGTGTACGACAAGCTTGCGCGCATGGGCGCCGTGTTCGGACAGCGCTACGGCTGGGAGCGCGCGAATTGGTTCGCACCCGCGGGTGTGCCGGCCAAAGACCGCTGGAGCTTCCGGCGCTCGAATTACTTCGAGCACGTGGGGAATGAAGCGCTAAGGCTGCGCCAGCACGTCGGGGTCATCGATCTTACACCCTTCACCAAGCACGAAGTGACGGGACCGGGCGCGGAAAGCTGGCTCGATGGCTTGGTCGCCAATAAGGTGCCGACAAAGATCGGCCGAATCGCACTCTGCCACGCCTTGACCCGCCGCGGCGGCATTCGCTCCGAGTTCACCATCACCAAGATCGCCGATCAGCACTTCTATGTGGTGAGCGCAGGCGCCGCCGAGCGTTACGACAGCGACTACCTGCAGCAAGCGCTGCCGCCGGATGGCAGCGTCGCGTTGCGAAATATCACCATGAGCCGGGGTTGCTTCGTCGTCGCGGGGCCGCGCTCGCGCGATGTGCTCGCAAAACTCGTCGATGCGCCCTTGGACAATGCCGCGTTTCCCTGGCTCACCGGCCAAGTCGCCGAAGTGGGACTCGCCACCGATGTGTATCTGCTGCGCGTGAACTTCGTCGGTGCGCTGGGCTGGGAACTGCATTTCCCGATCGAGTACGCGCACCATTTGTTCGACTCGTTGTTCGCCGCCGGCGCCGAGTTCAACATCGGCATGGCCGGCATGCGCGCGATGGAATCGCTGCGCCTCGAGAAGTCGTACCGTATGTGGGGCAGCGACCTCACCCCCGATTACACGCCCTATGAGGCGGGGCTCGATCGCTTCGTGCGCTTGAACAAGGGTGCCTTCATCGGCAAAGAAGCCCTCGAGAAGCAGCTCAAAGCGGGTGTGCCGCACCGTTTCATCACGTTCGAGGTTCACGGCGTCACGGATGCCGATCCGCTCGGCAACGAGCCCTTGTTCGATCTGAAGGGCAACATCGTCGGCCGCGCCACCGCGGGCTACTACGGCCACGCCCTGCAGAAGAGTCTCGGATTGGGTTACGTCAAACCGGAATTCGCGACAGTCGGCGGCGCCATCGAGATCGAGATCCTGGGCGAGCGCAAGCGCGCGACCGTGCTCGTCGACTCGCCGTACGATCCGGAGAACAAGGAATTGCGGGCCTGACCCAAGCGCTATGAGCAGACAATCATTTTCGGGACTGTCGCTGATCTGGCGCAGCCTCGCGCAGCATCGCGGCTGGCAGACTCAATGGCGCAAGGCCGAGCCCAAGCTGAGCTACGATGCAGTCATCGTCGGCGGCGGCGGGCATGGTCTAGGCTGCGCGTACTATCTGGCCAAGGAACACGGCTTGACGAATATCGCCGTCCTGGAAAAGGGCTGGATCGGCGGCGGCAACACCGGGCGCAATACCACGATCATCCGCTCGAACTACTTATTCAACGAGAGCGCGGCGCTCTATGACCATTCGCTGAAGCTGTGGGAAAACCTGTCGCAGGTTCTCAACTACAATGTCATGTTCTCGCCCCGAGGCGTCATGATGCTCGCGCACACGGTGCACGACATTCAGGTGTTCAAACGCCATGTGCACGCGAATCGCTGCAACGGGGTCGACAATGAATGGCTGGAGCCGGCCGAGGCCAAGGAATTCTGTCCGCCGCTCAACATCGCGGACAATATCCGCTATCCGGTTCTGGGTGCGGCCTTGCAGCGGCGCGGCGGCACGGCACGGCACGACGCCGTCGCCTGGGGCTACGCCCGAGCCGCCGACGCCCTCGGCGTCGACATCATCGAGAATTGCGAGGTGACGGGCATTCGGCGCGCCGCGAACGGCGCCGTCGAGGCGCTCGAAACTACGCGCGGCGTGATTCGATCCCGCAAGGTCGGAGTGTCCGCGGCGGGCCATACCAGCGTGATCATGGCGCTGGCCGGGGTTCACGTGCCCCTGGAGAGCTACCCCCTGCAGGCTTTGGTCTCCGAGCCGGTCAAACCGATTTTCCCTTGCGTCGTCATGTCCAACACGATTCACGCGTATATCAGCCAGTCAGACAAGGGGGAGCTCGTCATCGGAGCAGGCACCGATGCCTATACCTCGTACACCCAGCGCGGCGCGCTGCACATCAATACGCATACCTTGGATGCCATCTGCGAACTGTTTCCAAACTTTCGCCGCCTGCGGATGATGCGCAATTGGGGCGGTATCGTCGACGTCACTCCGGATCGCTCCCCGATCATTGCCAAGACCTCGGTTCCGGGCCTGTACGTCAATTGCGGCTGGGGAACCGGCGGATTCAAGGCGACGCCGGGATCGGCGCATGTGTTTGCATGGACGATCGCGCACGACGAGCCGCATCCCATCAATGCGCCGTTCACCATCGAGCGGTTCCGCGACGGATACTTGATCGACGAGGCCGCGGCAGCGGCCGTGGCTCACTAAAGCGACCCGCAATGCTGCTCATCGTCTGCCCCTACTGTGGTAAGCGCCCGGAGATCGAATTCGCCTACGGTGGCCAAGCACACCTTGCGCGGCCGAAACGGCCGACCGAACTCGACGATCAAGCATGGGCGGAATATCTGTACATGCGCGCCAACACCAAGGGCGTTTATGCCGAACGATGGCGCCATTCGCGCGGCTGCGGGCGCTTCTTCAACGCATTGCGAGACACGACCAACGATCATTTTCTGGCTTTCTACAAAATCGGGGATCCGCCGGTGCTTCCTGCGTCGGCCGCGCGAGGGGGGGCGCCGTGAGCGGAGCCTTTCGCACCCCCACCGGCGGTCGGGTCGATCGCGCACAGCGCGTCCGATTCCAGTTCGACGGCGAATCCTATGAAGGCCTGGCGGGCGATACCCTCGCCTCCGCCCTGCTCGCCAACGGCGTGCACCTGACCGGCCGTTCGTTCAAGTACCATCGGCCGCGCGGCATACTGTCCGCCGGATCCGAGGAGCCGAATGCCCTCGTGACGTTGAGCCGTGATGCCGTGCGCGTCACTCCCAATCTGCGGGCGACTCAAGTCGAGTTGTACGCGGGCTTGATCGCCGAGAGCCAGAATCGCTGGCCGAGCCTGAAACAGGACTTCGGCCGCATCAACGACCTGCTTTCGAAGTTCTTTCCCGCCGGCTTTTACTACAAGACTTTCATGTGGCCGCGCAAAGCCTGGAAAGCGCTTTACGAGCCCATGATTCGGCGCGCCGCCGGATTGGGTCGCGCACCCACGCACGCCGATCCGGATCGTTACGCCCATCGATATGCGCATTGCGATGTGTTGGTCGTCGGGGCGGGACCCGCCGGAATCGCGGCGGCATTGACGGCTGCCGACTCGGGTGCGCGAGTCATTCTGTGCGATGAAACCGCGGAGATGGGCGGCAGCTTGCTCACCGAGAGCAATGTCCAGATCGATGGCCGGAGCGCCCTCGATTGGATCCTCGACTCAGTCGCATCCTTGGCGAGAAACAGCCGCGTGACATTGCTCCCGCGCACGACCGCGTTCGGCTATTTCCCGCACAATATGGTCGGCCTCAATCAAAGGCTGAGCGACCACCTCGCGAGCCCCGACAACCTTCAGCCGCGCGAGCGGCTGTGGCAGGTGCGTGCCCGCTCGGTCGTGCTCGCCACCGGGGCGATCGAGCGCCCCCTGGTGTTTCCGGGCAACGATCGGCCGGGCATCCTGCTCGCGGGCGCTGCACACACGTATCTGAATCGATACGGCGTGCGCGTCGGCACGCGTGCGGTGGTCGTCACCTCGGGCGACGAAGCCTACCAGGCCGCGCTCGATTTGAAGAACGCCGGCTGCGAGATCGCGGCGATCGCGGACCTGCGCGCAGACGCGACGGGCGAGCTGCCGGACAGAGCGCGCCGCGCAGGCATCGACGTGCTCCCAGGATCGACGGTGCTCGAGACCCGCGGCGAGTTGCGCGTCCGCGCGATCACCCTCGGAAGCGCGAGCGGCGGCGGTGTGCAGCCCGGCCGCCACATCTCCTGCGACACGGTGCTGATGTCCGGGGGATACACGCCAAGCGTGCACCTGTTCTCTCAATCGCGCGGCAAACTCGAATGGAACGAAAGCCTCAAGGCCTTCGTGCCGGGTGCCGCGGCGGAGAATGCACATTCCGCAGGCGCCTGCCGCGGAGTCTATGATCTTGCCGATGTGCTGGCGGACGGGGCGGCCGCCGCGGCTGCGGCAGCGCCCGAGCCGAATCGCAGCTTGCGCAGGTTCGCGGTTGATGCAGTCAAGCGGCGCAGCGAGGCCTACATTGGCGAGCTGCCGCAGGCGGGCTCGCCCAGCAGCGACAAGGCCTTCGTCGACTGGCAACACGATGTCACCACGCGCGATCTGAAGCTCGCCACCCGCGAGGGCTTCCAATCCATCGAACACGTCAAGCGCTACACGACCACGGGCATGGCCACCGATCAGGGCAAGACATCGAATCTCAACGCCATGGCGATCGTTGCCAAGACTCTCGACGTGCAGCTGCCGCGAGTCGGGTTGACCACGTTTCGCATGCCCTACACGCCCGTCACCTTCGGCAGCATGGCCGGGTTTTCGCGCGGCGATCTGTTCGACCCCGTGCGCGTGACGCCCACTCACGAGTGGGCAGAGGCCCGCGCCGCGGTGTTCGAAAACGTGGCGTTGTGGAAGCGCGCGCGCTATTTCCCGCGTTCCGGCGAAGACATGCACGCTGCGGTCGCGCGCGAATGCCGCGCGGTGCGCGCCGCGTGCGGAATATTCGACGCTTCGACATTGGGCAAGATCGAAGTCGTGGGTCCCGATGCGGCCGAATTCATGAACCGCATGTATGTCAACAATTGGGCCAATTTGGGCGTCGGCCGATCGCGCTACGGAATACTGCTTCGCGAAGACGGCTTCATTTTCGACGACGGCGTGGTGGCGCGCCTGGAGAAGGATCGATTTCACGTAACCACGACCACCGGAGGCGCGCCGCGCGTCCTCGCATTGATGGAGGACTATCGTCAGACGGAGTGGCCCGACCTCAAGGTGTGGCTCACCTCGACCACCGAGCAGTGGGCCGTCATCGCTGTGCAGGGCCCCTTCGCGCGCCGCGTGGTCGAGTCTTTGGTGGAAGGAATCGACATCGGCGCCGCGGCGTTCCCGCACATGAGCGTCGCTCGGGGACGAATTTGCGGGGTGCCCATGCTGCTGTTTCGCGTCAGCTTCACCGGTGATTTGGGTTACGAAATCAACGTGCCGGCGGACTTCGGCCAGGCTATTTGGGAGGCCGTGTATACGGCAGGTAAGGCGCACGGCATCACCGAATATGGCACCGAGACCATGCATGTGCTGCGTGCTGAAAAGGGCTACATCATCGTCGGCCAGGATACGGACGGTACCGTGACGCCCGGCGACGCGGGACTTTCCTGGGCCATCGGTAAGAACAAGGCGGACTTCGTCGGCAAGCGTTCATTGGAGCGGGCATCGATGAAGGCGGCGACGCGCAAGCAACTGGTGGGCCTACGCACCAAAGACCCGCGGCTCGTACTCGAGGAGGGAGCGCAAGTCGCGGCAAAGTCAGGACAGAAGCCGCCGATGGAGCTGATTGGCCATGTCACCTCGTCTTATGCCAGCAGCGTGCTTGGCCACTCGATTGCCCTCGCGCTGATACAAGGCGGCCGGGACCGGCTCGGTCAGACGGTGTATGTGCCGATGCCTCACGGCGACCTCGAGGTACTGGTCAGCTCGCCGGTCTTCTACGATCCTGACGGAGGACGCATCAATGCCTGAAGCCGCGACACGGCGCGTGCCTACGGTGCCCTCCGCCGGCTGGATGAGGCCTCTGCCTCCGGCGCTGCGCCTCATTCTGCAGGCCGACGCCGGCGCACGCGCCATCGCGGCAACCGTCTGGGGAGCGGCCTTCGCCGAAGAACCGTGCCGGGCCGTGGTAGAAGGCTCGCGTGCGACCCTTTGGCAGGGCCCCGATGAATACTTGCTGTTGGCCGCACCGTTCAACCTGGAGGGGGCGCCGCCCTCCGACGCGGAGCCGGACAGTGCGCTCGTGGATGCGCTCGAGCGCGCTCTTGAGTCCGTGCCCCATTCACTGGTCGATGTCAGTCACCGGCAATTTGCATTGGAGGTGAGCGGCCCCCACGCGGCGGCGATTTTGAGCGGCGCCTGTCCGTTGGATCTGGATATCGCTGAATTCCCCGTCGGCATGTGCACGCGCACTGCACTGGCGAAGGCGGATATCGTGCTCTGGCGCAAGCGCGAAGATGTCTTTCACCTTGAAGTTTGGCGCTCTTTCAACGGCTACGTCACCGGCTTGCTCCGCGAAATCGCGACCGAGTTCCGAGGCGAGTAGGAGGCGCCGGACGCCCTACCCCCGATGATCGCGATCCCGCAGGGCCGGCCGTGGGGAGAATGGCGCTTCATGACAAGTCCACGGCGCAAACTGATCAGCCGCGGCCATCTACAGTGACCATACTGCCGTGTTGAGAGACCGGGAGAGCGACTATGGAAGAACAAAGCACGCAAACGAGTCACGCGCGCCGTCCCAGCGGCCGCGACGCGAAGCGGGCGGCACGAGCCGCGAGGGCCGGGGCGTCGATTCCCTACATTACGCGGAAGATTCCTTACTACGAAGTCTTGAGCGAGGAAGGCCTCGCATTGATGGAGCACAACGCCGATACGATTCTCGAGGAGATCGGCATCGATTTTCGCGACGACCCGGAGGCGCTGGCGATCTGGAAGGCCGCGGGCGCCGATGTGAAAGGCGAGCGAGTGCATTTCGCGCGCGGCATGTGCCGCTCGCTCGTGCAGCGCACGGCACCGCGCGAATTTACGCAGCACGCGCGCAACCCGGCGCGAAGCGTGGTGATCGGCGGCAAGAACACCGTATTCGCGCCGGCTTATGGCTCGCCATTCGTGCGCAATCTCGACGAGGGCCGCCGCTACGCGCGCATCGAGGACTTCCGCAACTTCGTCAAGCTCGCATATGTCGCCAATTCGCTGCACCATTCGGGCGGCACGATTTGCGAACCAGTGGATCTCCCGGTGAACAAGCGCCATCTCGACATGGTGTACAGCCATCTCAAATACAGCGACAAGGCCTTCATGGGCTCCGTGACGGCTCCCGAACGCGCCGCGGATTCGGTCGCGATGGCGAACATCGTGTTCGGCGACGAACTGACCGATCCCGCGACTGGCCGGCCGAAGACCACGATCATCAACCTGATCAATGTCAATTCGCCGATGACCTACGACTCGACCATGCTCGGTGCCGCCAAAGTCTACGCGCGCGCCAATCAGGCCTTGATCATCACCCCTTTCATCCTGGCGGGCGCCATGTCGCCCGTCACCGTCGCTGGCACGGTGGCGCAAACCTTCGCCGAAGCGCTGGCGGGTCTCGCGTTCGTGCAATTGGTCAATCCGGGCGCGCCGGTGGTCCTGGGGAGTTTCGCTTCGTCCATCTCGATGCAATCGGGCGCCCCGACGTTCGGCACGCCGGAACCGGCGCTGGTGCTCTACTCAATGGCCGCGCTTGCGCGCCGCCTGGGAATTCCGTTTCGCTCCGGCGGGAGCCTCTGCGCCTCGAAGATTCCGGATGCGCAGGCCGCCTACGAGTCCGCGAATACCTTGCTGCCGACCTGTCTTGCGGGCGTCAACTTCGTGCTGCACACGGCCGGGTGGCTCGAGGGCGGCCTCGCGATGGGCTACGAGAAATTCGTCATGGACGCGGACCAGGCCGGCATGATGCACACGCTGCTCGCGGGTGTGGACCTGTCGGAGAACGGTCAAGCGCTGGATGCCATGCGCGAGGTCGGCCCCGGAAAGCACTTCCTGGGCTGCGCTCACACTCAGGCGAATTTTGAGAATGCGTTCTACCGCTCGCCGCTCGCCGACAACAACAGCTATGAACAGTGGGAAGCCGAGGGGTCGCCGGACATGACGAAGCGTGCCAATGCGCTGTGGAAGAAGCAGCTCGCCGAGTATGTGCCGCCGCCGATGGATCCTGCGATCGACGAGGCGCTGCTCGACTACATGGCGAAACGCAAGGCAGCTTCCCCCGACTCGAACGTGTAATCAGCGCGCAACGAA
>DATMNF010000024.1:0-18674 GCA_035569355.1 Steroidobacteraceae bacterium | reverse complement strand
AGATTCAACGCGCTCGCGAAGCCGACCCAGATCAAGTACGGCGTCAGCATCCACGCCGCCGCGGCCCGGACGGCCGAGAACTCCCGGATGGTCCAGGCGATCGACAGCCATAGCGTGACGACGACGAACAGACCGGCGCCGATGTTTCCGGCGCCGAAAAACAGCGGCGCCCACACGGCATTGAGCAGGAGTTGAATCGCGTAGGCAGCCAGCGCCGCGCTTCGGCCGCGGTGATAGCGTTCGCGCCAGACCAGCCAGGCGGACGTTCCCATCGAGACGTACAGCACGATCCAGACCGGTGCGAACCACTGGGGCGGCGGGATCCATGCCGGCTTCGCCAGCATTGCGTACCAGTGTTTCGCCGCCGCGGACATGCGCGGCGAGAACACCGTGTTGATCGCGCCCGCGGCCAGCGCCGACCCGATGAACGCCGCGAGTATCAGCCAATTCGGCCGCGAATTGCGCCCCCGATAGCTGGTCGAACTTTCGACCAGGATCCTCACGCGCTGCGCGACCGGGAAGATCGAGACCAGACGAACAGCGCGATGGCGGCGGTCATTTGCAGCCAGCCCAACCACGCAATTTGCCTCGACCACGCCACCCAGATCAATCCCGACACCCACAGCACGGCGGCCGCGATGGTTGCATCCCGCTGGGAGTTGGCGCGCCGCATATCATCGCGCAGCTGCGCCGCGCCCACGGGGTCCACCGAAAAGCGCAGGCGTCCCTCGGCTGCATCGCGCACGGCGGTCTGGAATATCTGCGGCACCTGCTGCAGCGCCACCAGGATGTCGGGCAACTGGGTGCGGGCCCGCCTGAGCACGGCCCGCGGACTCATCCGCTGGCGCATCCACTTGCGCAGGTACGGTTGCGCCGTCTGCCAAAGATCGAGTTCCGGATACAGCTGTCTGCCCAGGCCTTCGATATTGAAAAGCGTCTTTTGCAGCAGGATCAGCTGCGGCTGAACCTGCATGTCGAAGCGGCGCGCGGTTTCGAACAGCCGCAGCAGTACCTGAGCGAAGGAGATCTCCTTGAGCGGCTTGTTGAATATCGGCTCGCAGACGGTGCGCACGGCGGACTCGAGTTCATCGACCCGCGTTCCGCGCGGCACCCAACCCGACTCCACGTGCAAGGCCGCGACCCGGGCGTAGTCCCGGTCGAAAAAGGCCAGGAAATTCTCGGCGAGATAGTGCTGGTCGCGCGCCTGCAGCGAGCCGACGATGCCGAAGTCCACCGCCGCATACCGCGGGTTCTGCGGATCATCGATTTGCACGAAGATGTTGCCCGGGTGCATGTCGGCGTGAAAGAAATTGTCGCGGAACACTTGCGTGAAGAAAATCTCGACGCCGTTTTCCGCCAGCTTCGCTATGTTCGTGCCGCGCGCACGAAGCTGCTCGAGATCGTTGACGATGACGCCGTGAATTCTCTCCATGACCATGACGTTGACGCGGCAATAATCCCAGTAGACCTCGGGCACGTACAGCAAAGGCGAGCCGGCGAAATTTCGCTTCAGCTGTGCGGCGTTCCCCGCTTCGCGCAGCAGATCGAGCTCGTCCAGGATCGTCTTTCGGTATTCGCGCACCAGCTCGACCGGCCGCAGACGGCGCGCCTCCTTCCAGTATGCGTCGGCCAACTCGGCCAAGTACTCGAGCACTTCGAGATCGAGATCGATGATCTCGCGCATCTCGGGACGCAGGATCTTGACGATCACCTCGCGGCCGTTCTTGAGTGTGGCCACGTGGACCTGCGCAATCGAGGCGGCGGCCAGCGGTTCGGGTTCGAAGCTGCCGAAGATATCGGTGAGCTTTTGCCCGAACGCCTTTTCGATCGACGCGATCGCGATCGCGCCGTCGAACGGCGGAACTCGGTCTTGAAGTTTCGCCAACTCATCGGCGATGTCGGCCGGGAGCAAATCGCGCCGCGTCGACAACGCCTGACCGAACTTGACGAAGATCGGTCCCAACTCCTCGAGCGCCAAACGCAGACGCTCGCCGCGGGTGACGCCGATGCTGCGCTGAAACCAGGTCCACGGCGACAGATAAATGAGAAAGCGGAACGGCCGATACAAATGCGTCGCTCGCACGAAGTCATCGAGCCCATGTCGGACCAGCGCGCGTTGGATTTGCAGCAACCGAGCGAGTACCCGCGGCCGCATCAACCGGCACCTTTCAGGCGCCGCTCGAGGCGGCCAAGCCGGATTTCCACGCGGTCGGCGGTTTCACGCAGTTCATCGACGCCGCGCAGGAACTCGTCGAGTTCCGTCTTGTTCACGAGATCGCGGCTTTCTTCCTGCAGATATTCGGCGATGTTTTCGCCCGCCGTGCGCCGTGCGCGGCGCGCAAAGGCCAGCGCGCGCGCGGCGAATTCGGACAAGCGGCGTGCGGGTAAGTCGCCTATCCAGCGCGATAGCTCCTCCTCCGGGTCCGGCCGCGCCAGCATGAATAACTCCCGATAAAGGTTGGCGATCTCCGCATCGCCGCGAATCTGCGCGGGGCGGCCTGGCGCCGTGGGCCTCGCGGCCTGCCGATTCGTGCCGCCCTTGAGCAACTGCAGAAGCGCCGGCAACGACCCTGAAATCGTCGCATCCGCGCCCGCATAGGCCGTCTCGGCATGGGCCGCCCCGGCATGGGCCGCCCCGGCATCGTCGCCCGTGCAGAGCGCGAGGCGGCCGCCGATGGTGGTCGCCCGAATCCGCGTGATCCCCTCTATGTCGATCTGCAACGTAGTGCCCTGCAGGCGCCGCGCGAGCGCCGCCGCCCGCTGCGAGGCGTCGATGCATCGATTGAGCAGCGCTTCAGCCGATGCAATCCATGCTGCGGTCGCGGGCATGTCAGATCTTGAAGCCTCTATGCACGGCGACTATTCCGCCGGTCAGATTGTGGTAGCGAGCCTGGGCGAAACCGGCGGCTCGCAACATGCCGAGCAGCGTCTCTTGGTCCGGATGCATGCGGATCGATTCGGCCAGATAGCGGTAGCTGGCCGCATCATGCGCCACGAGTCGTCCCAACAGCGGCAGGACTTTGAAGGAGTAGGCGTCGTAAACCGGTTTCAAGCCGGGTGCCACCGGCGTCGAGAATTCCAGCACCAGCAACTGGCCGCCGGGTTTGAGCACGCGGTACATCGACTGCAGCGCCGCCGCCTTGTCGGTCACATTGCGCAGCCCGAATCCTATCGTGATGCAGTCGAAGGAATGATCCGCGAAGGGCAGCCGTTCGGCGTCGGCGACGACGCATTCGAAATTCGCGGCGAAACCTTTGTCGAGCAAGCGATCCCGGCCGATGGTGAGCATCGCGGAGTTCACGTCCGACAACACGACGTGTCCCTGTTTGCCCACTTGGCGCAGCATTCCGGCGGCGAGATCGCCGGTGCCGCCGGCGACGTCCAGCGCGCGCCGACCGGGTTTCAATCCCGTCAACGAGAGAGTGAAATGCTTCCACAAACGATGCACGCCGAACGACATGAGGTCGTTCATGACGTCGTATTTGCCGGCCACGGATGCAAATACCGACCGGACCCGCTCCGCCTTGTCCTCCCGGGCGACCTTCTCGAATCCGAAATCGACCTTCGCGTCGGAGCTATCGTTCATGGCGCCCTCGAGAGTGTTGGACGCATTGTAGCCGACTACGGCGATTTCTCGGCCTCGGCGCAGCGTTCCAGATAGCGAGCCCAGTTTCGCCGATGATCGCGGCCCAGCTCGTGCAACAGGCCCCAGGTATAAAGGCCCGTATTGTGGCCGTCGTCGAACAACAAGCGCAGAGCGTAGTTTCCCACGGGCTCGACGCCGCTGACTCCGACATCCTGCTTGCCTCTCTGCAGCACGCCCTCGCCGCCGCCGTGACCCTTCACCTCGGCCGACGGGGAGAAGACGCGCAAGTACTCGAAGGGCAATTCGTAATGCGATCCATCATCGAAGCGCACCTCGAGTACCCGCGACTTGGTGCGCAATTTGATATCGGTCGGTTGAGGCATCTGTCGCGTCGCGCCTAAAGAATGTACCGCGACAAGTCTTGATCTTTCACGAGCTCGCCGAGATTGCCCTCGACGTACTCGCGATTGACGAGGACATGGGTGCCGTTGCGGTCCGCGGCGTCGAAGGAGACGGTTTCGAGCAGACGCTCCATGACGGTGTGCAGCCGGCGCGCACCGATGTTTTCCGTGCGCTCGTTCACCTCGAACGCCACCTCGGCGAGGCGCTGCACGCCCGAGTCGGAGAATTCCAGATCCACCCCTTCGGTGGCGAGCAGCGCCGTGTATTGACGGCACAGCGACGCATCGGGCTCGGTCAGAATGCGTACGAAGTCCTCGACCACCAACGGGTCGAGCTCGACCCGGATCGGCAAGCGCCCCTGCAGCTCCGGAATCAGGTCGGAGGGCTTGGACATGTGAAATGCGCCGGATGCAATGAACAGTACGTGGTCGGTCTTCACGGTACCGTACTTGGTGTTCACGGTGCACCCCTCTACCAGCGGCAGCAGATCGCGCTGCACCCCTTCGCGGGAGACGTCGGCGCCCATGGTTTCCTGGCGGCGTGCGATCTTGTCTATTTCGTCGATGAAGACGATGCCGTTCTGCTCCGCGTTCTCGACCGCCCGAACCTTGAGTTCGTCTTCGTTGATCATTTTCGACGCTTCTTCGTCGACCAGGAGCTTCAATGCCTCCTTGATCTTGAGCTTGCGCTGGCGCGACCGGCCGCCCCCCAGGTTCTGGAACATGCCCTGCAACTGCTGGGTCATTTCCTCCATGCCGGGCGGCGCCATGATTTCGACGCCCATCGGCATTGCGCGCACTTCGATTTCGATCTCGCGATCTTCGAGGTGCCCCTCGCGCAGCATCTTTCTGAAGCGCTGGCGAGTCTCGTTGTCGCGCGGCGCAGAGTCGCCGGTAAACCCCGCGGAAGCTCTCGGGAGCAGCGCATCGAGTACCCGCTCTTCGGCACTGTCGGCCGCCCGATGACGTACCTTGGCGATTTCCTCTTCACGAGTCATTTTGACGGAGATCTCTACAAGATCGCGGACGATCGAGTCCACTTCTCGTCCAACATATCCTACTTCGGTGAACTTGGTCGCCTCTACCTTGATGAAGGGAGCCTTAGCCAGGCGAGCCAGGCGACGGGCAATTTCAGTCTTCCCCACGCCGGTTGGGCCGATCATGAGAATGTTCTTTGGGGTGATCTCCGGGCGCAGCGCTTCGGCGACCTGCTGGCGGCGCCAGCGGTTGCGTAAAGCGATCGCGACCGCCCTTTTGGCGGCTTTTTGACCGACGATGTGCTTATCCAGCTCTTCGACTATTTCACGCGGCGTCATCTGCGACATGGGGCGCTACAGCTCTTCGATCGTCAGATTGCGATTCGTATAGATGCAGATATCCGCGGCGATGTTGAGCGAGCGCTCGACGATATCGCGCGCGGACAGCTCTCCCTGCATGAAGGCCATGGCCGCAGCCTGGGCGAAGCCCGCACCCGAACCGATCGCGATCAGGTCGTGTTCCGGCTCGATGACATCGCCGTTGCCCGATATGACGTAGGTGCTTTCGGCGTCCGCGACGCAGAGCAGCGCCTCGAGGCGGCGCAGGCTTCGGTCGGTGCGCCAATCCTTCGCCAACTCGATGGCGGCGCGGGTGAGATTGCCGTATTTCTCGAGTTTTCCCTCGAAGCGCTCGAACAAAGTAAAGGCGTCCGCGGTGCCACCGGCGAAGCCTGAAAGCACCTTACCGCCGTACAGGCGGCGCACTTTGCGGGCATTGCCCTTCATGACGCTCTGACCCAGAGTCACCTGGCCATCGCCGCCGATCGCCACCTTCCCATGGCGCCGTACCGCGAGAATCGTGGTGCCATGGAATCGCTCCGGATCGTGGTTCATGGCATCAAGGGTGGGGCCGCTGCGTGGCGTTTCAAGCGCTGCGTGAGCGGCGGCGGGCTCGCGGATGGGCGGCTTCGTAGACCGACGCCAATCGTTGGAAATCCACATGGGTATAGATCTGCGTGGTTCCAATATCAGCATGGCCAAGTAATTCCTGCACTCCCCGCAAATCGCCGCTGGACTCGAGCAAGTGAGTGGCAAACGAGTGGCGGAACATGTGCGGGTGGACATGAATGCCGATGCCCTGCCTACGCCCCCAGGCGCCGACCCGCAGCTGGACGGCCCGAACCGACAGAGGGCGGCCGTTGCGCCCGACGAAAAGGGCTGGCGCGACGCGCGGGTCCACACCGGGAGTTTGCCCGCCAGGTTTGATCATTCCCGTGCGCTCCTTGAGCCATTTGTTGAGAGCTTCCACGCACTTGCGGCCGACGGGTACGATCCGCGTCTTGTTTCCTTTGCCGAGCACCCGAACGGTGCGATCCTTCAAGTCGAGATCGGTGATGCGAAGGCTCACGAGTTCGGTCAGCCGCAGGCCCGAGGAATAGAACAATTCCATGATGGCTTTATCGCGGGCGGACAAGGAATCGTCGGCGCGAAACGCCAAGAGCCGGCCCATTTGATCTGCGTCCAGCGTGGTCGGCAGCCGCTTCTTGGGTTTGGGCGCCCGCACATCCTGCGCTGGATTGCGGGCGCAATGACCCTCGCGGACGAGGAACTCGTAGAATGTGCGCGCAGCCGACAGGCGCCGTTGAATGCTTCGCGGGCTCAATCCTGCGCCGTGCAGGTCGGCGGCAAAGGCGCGCATTTGAGAATGGTCGAGTGCTTCCCACCCCGCGAGTTTTCGCCTCTCGGCGAACCCGGCCAGAGAAAGCAGATCGTGGCGATAGGCCGTACCGGTATGCCCGCTCATGCGCCGCTCATGCCTGAGGTGCGACAAAAATCGATCGATCCACTCGCGTTCGGCCGAGTCCATGCGCCTGGCATCACTAGCGCATCAGCGCGTACGTCACGAGCTCGCCGATGCGGGAGAGAAATTCCGTGCTCATCGCCGGGTGGAAGCGCTCCGAGTCGCTCGCGCCGATGGCCAGGATTCCCAACTCTCCCTTGGGCCCGAGCGGAGTGAGGGCGACGGAGCCGATCTCCACCGAGTCCTTGCCGAAAAGATAATCGCGTTGCGCATCCCGGATCTGACCGCAGCGGGGCTTGCCCGACTGCAGCAGCGACTCGAAGGTCTTGATGTCCGCATCGGCCGCATTGGCCGGCCGCAGAAATCGGCCGGCCTCCGGCTCCAAGACCCTTGCCTGTTCGAGGAACAGCACCAGCACCGAATGCATGGCGTCGAAATCCTCGCGCAGCGACGACTCGACGGCGTTGATGGTCTCCAGCAGGGTGTGTGCGCGCATCAAGCGCTGGCTCAAGCGGTGGATGCGGTCGGCCAACGCGTCATTGGCCCGGGCCACATCGACGAGTTCTTTCAACTTGCGCTCGAGCGATTGATTGCGCTCGCGCAGCACTTCCACTTGGCGCTCGACCAAACTCACCGTGGCGCCCACATCGCGCAGGTGCGGCAGGCGTAATTTGGCCAATAGCGCAGAATTACGCTCGAAGAAATCCGGATAAGTCTGCAGATAGTCCGAGACGCTGGCGTCGTTGAGACCCTCCGCCTTGATTCCGCGCGCGTGACTGGTTGTCATTATTTAACTCCCATGCGTCAGTTAGATATCGATCGTTCCTCTGAACACCGTAATTGCCGGCCCCGTGAGCCAGATGTGCCCGGTCTCGTGCGGCCAAGATACCATCGCAGTGCCCCCCGGCAGGTCGACTTGCACATCCTCATCCAGCAACCCTTGCCGCCTGCCGACGGCGACGGCGGCGCAGGCCCCCGTGCCGCAGGCTAAGGTCTCGCCCACGCCTCGTTCGAATACCCGCAGGCGGATGCGGCCGCGATCCACGATTTGCATGAACCCTACATTGGTGCGCTTCGGGAATCGCGGGTGTTGCTCGATACTAGGCCCAAAGCGTTCGACCGGCGCGGATTTCACGTCGGGCACCTCGATCACCGCATGCGGATTGCCCATCGAGACCGCGCCGATCCGAACATCGACGCCGTCGACCTGCAACGTGTAAGTGGATGCCTGTGCCGGCGCTTCCATCGGAAGCGCGCGCGGATCGAAGTTAGGCGCGCCCATATCCACCGACACCATGCCATCGTCCCGCACGCGCGCGTGTACGGCACCCACGACGCTCTCCATCACGAGTTCGCGGCCCAATTCCGGCGCGCGCGCGTACAGGAGAGCCGCGATACAGCGCGCGCCATTCCCGCACTGTTCGACTTCGGTGCCGTCGGAATTGAAGACGCGATAGAACACCCGGCTAGTCGCAGCGCGCGGAGTCTCCAGCATCAGCGCTTGATCGAAGCCGACACCGGTATGCCGGTCGGCGAGGGCGCGCAGCTTGCTTGAAGTCAAGCGAGAGTCGGCGGCCGCGTCAGGGGCGTCGAATACCAAGAAGTCGTTGCCCAGCCCCTGCATCTTCAGAAACTCGATGCGCATGGCGTGAGAGCATAGCCGAAGCATCAATTAGTCGCGAGCAGGGGTTGCGCAACGACTCTCCGGGTTTTACCTTACTGCAAAACAACAAAGCCGGGGAATTATGCGTCATGTAATGGTGTTGAATGCGAAGGGCGGATGCGGCAAGAGCACTCTGGCGACCAACATCGCCGTTTTTTTTGCCCGAGACGGTCACCAAGTATGCATCGCGGACTATGACCCACAGCGATCCAGCCTCGACTGGCTGGCACAACGACCGGCCGATTTACCCGCCATCAGCGGCGTTGCCGCGTACGAGGACGGACTGCGCAGCGTGGCGCGCAACACCGAGATCCTGGTCATCGACGCGCCGGCACGCGTTCACGGCACGGAGCTCAACGAGCTCGTGCGCCGCGCTGAAACCATCATCGTGCCGGTGCTGCCGTCCAGTATCGACATGAAAGCATGCGGACATTTCATGACAGAATTGCTCGAAGTCGGCAAGGTGTCGCGCAAGCAGGCGCGATTGGCCGTCGTCGCCAATCGGGTTCGCGAATACACGCTGATATACGAAGAATTGGATCAGTATCTCAGCAAGCTCAAAGTCCCTTACCTCGGCTCCCTGCGCGAGGCGCAGAACTACGTGCGCGCTTACGCGCGCGGAATGGGCGTGCTGGAGCTGCCCGAATATCTCGCGTGGCCGGACTGGAAGCAGTGGCAGCCGATCGGCGAATGGCTGGATAGCAAGCGCAGCCAACCCGCGGCTTGAGGCCAAGCGCGCGCGGCTCGGGGGCAGACCGCGATGCCGGGGCGCGCAGGCATGCTAAGGTGTTCTGCCAGGAACCCCGTGCGTATCAGCTTATTCAAGTCCAACATAAGCTTCAGCGCCGCGCCGGAGCAGTCGCTGCTCGATGCGGCGTTCGATGCCTCGTTGAATCTGCCGCATAGCTGCAAGGGCGGCAATTGCGGCTCCTGCCGCGCCCGACTGCTGAAAGGCGAGATTTACTACCCCAACGGCCCCCCGCTCGGATTGTCCGAGGCGGAGGCTGCGGAGGGATTCGTGCTGCTCTGTCAGGCGCGGGCGCGCAGCGATCTGACCATCGAGACGCATGAAATCACCGCCCCCGACGAGGCTCGCATCAAGCGCCTTCCGGCGCGGATCGAGCGCGCCGTGGCCCTGTCGCACGACGTGATGGGCCTGTATCTCAAGCTTCCCGTCGCCGAAGAATTCCGTTTCGAGGCCGGCCAATACATCGACATCATGCTGCCCGGCGGCCGGCGCCGCAGCTTCTCGATCGCCTCGCCGCCGCACGACTCGCGCGTGCTCGAGCTGCACGTGCGCCGGGTCGCGGGCGGGGAATTTTCCGCGCCGCTGTTCGATGAAGGCGTACACAGCTCGCTGCTGACGATCGAGGGTCCTCTTGGACAATTCACGTACCGGGCGGGCGCCGCGCCGATGCTGCTGGTGGGCGGCGGCACGGGACTCGCGCCGCTGCTCAGCATTCTGCGGCACGTAACCGCGAACGGCATCGAGCGCAACATGACGCTTTACTGGGGCGTGCGCGGCGAGCGCGACTTGTATGCGCACGCGCAGATCGAAGGCCTCGTGGAGCGAGCAGGCCGCTCTTTCGGTGGCCGCGCGCCGTTGCGCTACGTACCGGTACTGTCCGAACCCTCGGCCGAATGGCGGGGCTCGCGGGGATTCGTGCACGAGGCCGTGCTCGAGGACATCGAGGATCTCGGCAAATACGATGTGTACGCGGCCGGGCCGCCGGCGATGATCGCGGCAGTGAGGCACGAATTCTGCGCGCGCGGCGTCGCCGCAAACCGGCTCTACTTCGATTCCTTCGACTACGCGCCAGACTCGCGCCAGCGAACCAGCGCCGCGACCAAATCGTGATCGTCGGCCGATTCTGCCTGCAATAGCGGTGCAGCCAATCCTCGCTCGCGCACGCCGGCCGCGATGCGCTCGCCGGGCACCAGCCAATGCACGCGCTCGAATTCGACGCGCAATTCCGGGGTGGCGATCGCGAGCAAGTTGCCGGCGATCTCCAGGCTGGTGGCAGTGATCACTTGCACCGCGCCGGCGACGAAGCTTTCGAGCAGAGCCGCGAGAACGGCAGGGCCCGGCGTCGCCGGTGCGCGCTGATAAACGTCGGCAGTTACCACCTGTGCGCCGCGGCGCGTGAGTTCCTCCTCGAGGAATGGCCGGCCGCTCGAGCCTTTGATGATCAGGATTCGGCGGCCTGCCGGATGTTCCAGCCGAGGGTGCTCGAGCAGGCCCTCCGACTCGAACACCGCCGGCGGCTGCACCGCTACCCGGTAGCCGGCCTGGTTGAGCGCTCGAGCAGTGGCGGGGCCGATGGCGGCTAGGGTCAGATCGCGCTTTTGGTCCAGTAAGGACGCGCCGAATCGAACCGCGTTGGCGCTCGTGAAGA
This sequence comes from Steroidobacteraceae bacterium, assembly GCA_035569355.1. Classification (GTDB taxonomy): domain Bacteria; phylum Pseudomonadota; class Gammaproteobacteria; order Steroidobacterales; family Steroidobacteraceae; genus Bog-1198. The sequence continues at coordinate 7,850 of DATMNF010000024.1, read as the reverse complement.
TGATGACGTCAAATGCGTCGAGCGCGCCCAGCTGCGCTGCGGTTTCGCGGCGATTGCCGATGGCGCTGATTTCAACGGCCGGCAAACGCAACGTGCTCGCGCCGTGCATCTCCAAGAGGCGGCACAGCGGCATCGCCTGTTGCTCGGGCCGAGTGACCAGGACACCGACACCGAGCAGTGCAGGCATGGCTCAACCGGCGCGCAGCCGCTCGAGCAGCGGGCCTGCGCCGGCGGCGAGGATCCGCTCGGCCAGAACGATCCCGACGGCGGCCGGCTCATCGACGCTTCCGGTCTGGCTGTCGCGCAGGAGCCGAGAGCCATCGGGCTCCGCCACCAGCCCATCGAGCATCAACCGCTTGCCCTCGATCAGTGCATGCGCCGCGATGGGCGATTGGCAGCTGCCGCCGAGTTGATGAGCGAAGGCCCGCTCCGCATCCACCGCAATCCGTGTGGCGCGATGGTCGAGGCTGGTCACGAAATCCAGCGTGCGTGCATCGGCGCGGCGGCACTCGATGCCGATCGCGCCCTGGGCAACCGCGGGCAGCGACACTCTGGGATCGAGCCGCGCGGTGATCCGCGATTCCAAGCCCAGTCGAATCAAGCCCGCGCACGCGAGCACGATCGCGTCCATCCCGCCGGCATCGAGGCGCCGCAATCGCGTATCCACATTGCCGCGCAGGGTTTCTATGCGCAAGTCCGGCCGCGCGGCCAATAGTTGCGCCTGCCTGCGCAGGCTCGAGGTGCCGACCCGAGCGCCGCGCGGTAAATCATCGAGGCCGCTCCCCGACGCGGTGAGCAAGGCATCCCGGGCATCCGCGCGCTCGAGTATCGCCGCAATGGTGAGCGATTCAGGCAGCTCGCCCGGCAAGTCCTTCATGGAATGCACGGCAATGTCGGCGCGCCGCTCCTCCAGGGCCACCTCGAGTTCCTTGATGAACAGGCCCTTCCCGCCGATGGCGGCGAGGCTCCGATCTTGAATGCGGTCGCCTTGAGTTACCATGGGCACGAGTTCGACCTCGAGGCCCGCATGCGCCGCGCGCAGCAGCCCCGCGACGTGCTCGGCTTGCCAGAGAGCAAGCTGGCTCTTGCGGGTGGCGATCCGCAGCGGCCGTGCGGCCGCGCCGGTGATCATGTGGGCTGGCTTCCTGCGTTGTCGGGAAACAGCGCGGACTTGAGCCGATAGATGGCCGAGATGTCCTCATCGCCGAAGCCTTGGACAATCAACTGCCCATACTGCGCGAGAGTCGATTCGACCACCGGCAGTTGCGCGCCGTGCTTGGCAGCCATCTCCCGGCAAATGCGCAAGTCCTTGGCATGCAGGCGCACTCGAAAGCCCGCGGGGAAACTGTTGTGCGCCATATAAGGCGCGCGATGAACGAAGTACCAGCTCGAACCGGCACCCTTGCCCAACAGCTCGATCAGGCGGTCGAGCGGCAAGCCCTCGGCGTGCGCAAATGCCATTGCTTCACCCACCGCCTGAATGATGCCCGCACACATGATTTGATTGGTGGCTTTCGCCGCCTGGCCGGCGCCGCTAGAGCCAAGATAGGCAACAGTCTTCCCCATCGCCTCCAGGATCGGCCGCGCCCGCTCGAATACCGGCTCGTCGCCGCCGGCCATGATGGCAAGCGAAGCGGTGCGCGCACCCTCCACGCCGCCGCTCACTGGACAGTCGAGAAAGCCGACCCCGAGCGGCTCGAGCCGAGCGTGTGCCTCGCGCGCCGTAGCGGCGCTGACAGTGGAGCAGTCGATGACGATCATGTTGGGACTCAATCCGGGCTCGAGTCCGGTGATCATCGCGCGCACATCCTCGTCGGCGGATACGCAGACCACCACGGCCTCGCAGTTTCCGGCGAGCTCGGCCAGGCTCGAGAAGGCGATGCAGCGGAGTTCGGCTGCCAGCGCCGCGGCCTTACTCGCGGTTCGATTCCAGACGCCGGTCAGTAGACCCGCGCGATGGAGGCTCCGCGCCATGTGCGCACCCATGGCGCCCAATCCGACGAAACCTGTTTGCATAGGCGTTGTTTCCGGCTGAGTATTATCAGACGACTAGCCTAAGGCTTTGTGCAGCGGGCGGCAAAGCGCCCGTGAGGTCTCAAGTGGGCCGGTGAGATCTCACGTGGGGCTGTTGCAGACCGTGTCGATGTCGCGCTTTGCGTCCAGGCGTTGGGTGTCGATTTCTTCGGAGCTCAAATACTGGCGTTCGCCGTTATCGCCGGTCTTGAAGAGGCGCCGGCCTTCGATCAGTTTCCGATAGCGCTCCCGCGCCTCGGCACATTCCTTTTCGCGGGCTTGCGCCACATCGTCGTCCATGGCCTTCTTCGCAGCGGGATCGTCGACTTTCGGTTGATTCGGGTTCGCCGCCGTCCGCGATGCTTGCGGTGCCGTCTCGGCCGGCCGCGCCGAATTGACAGCGTGAGTGCCGAGCCCTTCCACCACCTCTGCATGCACGCCGTTCGGCGGCCGATCGCCGTATTGCACCTTGCCTTGCGCGTCGAGCCATTTATAGACGACCGCGCCGGCCACCCCCGACCAGGCGATTAGGGCGGCGAACAACAGAACGCGTTTCATTGTCCGATCCTCGCTTGAGAATTACTACGCCGCTGAATGCTACAACGCGCGCGAACCGGCTTCACCGGTGCGAATCCGTACCGCTTGCCCCAGCTCGGCAACGAATATTTTACCGTCGCCTATCTTACCCGTGCGCGCCGTTTCGATGATGGCTTCCACCACTCGATCGACCTGTTCGTCATCCACCGCCAACTCAAGTTTCACCTTGGGCAGGAAATCAACGACGTATTCCGCACCCCGATACAGCTCAGTGTGGCCCTTTTGCCGGCCGAAGCCTTTGACCTCTGTCACGGTAATGCCTTGAATCCCCACTTCGGCCAGGGCGGCCCGGACATCGTCCAGTTTGAAGGGTTTGATGATGGCGATGAGCATCTTCATGCAGGCAACTCCTCACTTCGAATAAGGGCACAGTCTAGCAGCCGAATCAAGAACTTTGCTGCAACACAGCATGGAGTATTCGTTTTTTCTATTGTATAAACGCCGTGGCGTCTTGCGCCGGGCGCGCGAATATAAAAAACGGCACGGACCCTTTTTTGGGGTCCGCGCCGCCGGGATATCGCACCGACGGGGGAGTTGGCTGGCTTGCCGGCGCGAGATGCTCCTAAATCGTCCGAAGGCTTGGCCTGGCTCGAAAGCGGGTGAAGCGACGGGTCCTAGATGGCGTCGGGGCCGGTTTCACCTGTGCGAACACGCAGCGCCTGTTCAAGCTCGAGTACCCACACCTTGCCATCGCCTGTCTTTCCAGTCCTGGTCACGTTGCAAACCGCTTCCATCACCTGCTCCGCAATCGAATCGTCGACCGCGAGTTCTATCTTCGCCTTGGGCAGGAAGTCGATCCGATATTCAGCGCCGCGATAGATCTCGGTATGCCCGAGCTGCCGCCCGTATCCGTGCACCTCGGTGACGGTGACCCCCTGAATGCCGATGTCCGCCACCGCTTGCCGAACCTCGTCAACCTTGAAGGGCTTGATGACAGCGGTGATCAGCTTCATGCATTTTTACCCGCTTCTACCCGTTATGACGCAAGCCTCCGGCAACGCTTCCGCGTACTATTGATATCTGATATTGCAGCTTCCATGCCAGACCTAATGGTGCCTTGAATCAATGGGTTGCGCGATGCAGCGCGCGCTCGATGCACCGACATGGCGCGGCGTGGTCCATGGGCTGCGTTACCGGAGTGCAGGCGCGGACAAAATACCGGAGGGCACGTGAGTTTTATCAATTCGAGCGGACTGGACGAACTGGCGCGACGCCTCGCGGATTCCGTGCCCGAATCGGTGCGTGCATTCGCGCGCGACTTGGAGGGCAATTTCAAGGCCGTTCTGCAGGCCCAACTCAGCAAACTCGACCTCGTGAGCCGGCAAGAATTCGATGTGCAGGCAGCCATTTTGGAGCGCACCCAAACCAAATTGGCCGCGATGGAGGCACGGCTCAAGGAGCTCGAAGCCAAGCTCACGCCCCCGCCATAGACCTCGCCGAAGCGTCTCGAACTGGTGTGGCTACTCACAAGGACGTGAGCACGGTTTTGAGCCGGGCACCCCTCGGGCTCTCCGCTCCGCAGGTCCGAGTGGAAGTGCACTTGGGTGCCGGGCTGCCGGCATTCGCGATGGTCGGGCTGCCCGAGGCGGTGGTTCGCGAAAGCAAGGAGCGAGTCCGCTCGGCGCTCGTGACCAGCGGGTTCGATTTTCCCGCGGGACGAATCACCGTGAATTTATCGCCCGCCGACTTGCCGAAGGAAGGCGGCCGCTTCGACTTGCCCATCGCCGTCGGTATTTTGGCCGCCATCGGAAGCATATCGCCCCGCGCCCTCGAGCACCGCGAGTTCTATGGCGAACTATCGCTGGGCGGCGACCTGCGTCAGACCCCCAAACTCTTACCGGCGCTCATCGAAGGGGCGCGCTGCGGGCGAGAATTGATTTTGCCCTTCGCCAATGCGCTCGAAGCGGCGCTCGTCCGCCATCCAAAGCTCAAGCTCGCCAGCCACTTGCGCGAGGTCTGCGCCGCGCTGCGAGGGCAAGCGGTATTGCCGTCCGCCATCGCGGATCCTGAGGACCCGGCAGACCCCGGTGCCTTCGCGCAAAAGCCGCCCCCGGATCTCGCCGAGGTCCGCGGCCAGTTCGCGGCCAAGCGAGCTCTCGAGATTGCCGCGGCCGGCGAGCACGGACTTTTGATGATCGGGCCTCCCGGCGCCGGCAAGACGCTGCTCGCGCAACGATTGCCAGGGTTGCTGCCGCCGCTCGGAGCCGGCGAGTCCCTGGAGGTCGCGAGCCTTGAGTCCGCGGCCGGGCGCAGGCCGAGTCTCGGCGGCCATCGCCCGTTCCGCAATCCGCAGCACACCGCCTCGGTTGCCGCCCTGATCGGCGGCGCAGCCATGCGGCCCGGCGAACTGTCGCTCGCGCACCTCGGAGTCTTGTTCCTCGATGAGCTACCGGAATTCGCACGCAATGCGCTGGAGGCGCTGCGCGAACCGCTCGAGAGCGGCGTCGTGAATCTCACCAGGCTCAAACGCACCTGCGAGTTCCCCGCGAAATTTCAACTGGTCGCGGCAATGAATCCCTGTCCTTGCGGATACGCCGGCGATCCGCGCGGACGCTGCAATTGCACGCTGGAACAAGTGGCCCGCTATCGCCAGCGAATCTCCGGGCCGCTGATCGACAGGATCGATATTCATGTCGAGCTGGCGGCGCTGCCGGTCGAGCACCTGTTGGGCGATGTGCCCGCGGGCACGGAAAATTCAGCCACTGTCGCTCTGCGCGTCGCCGCCGCCCGGCAGGCACAGATTCAGCGCCAGGGAAAATTCAATGCGCGACTGACGCCGCAAGAGCTAACGAGGTTCTGCGGACTGCAGCGCGAATCGCGGCTGCTGCTCGGTACGGCCATCTCGCGTTTGGGACTATCGGCCAGAGCATGCCATCGCGTGCAGAAGCTCGCGCGAACCTGCGCCGACTTGGCGGGTGAATCCAGAATTCGAACTATCGACGTAGCGGAAGCCGTAGGGTTACGCGCACTCGACAAGCTTACTTGTTGAGCGACAGCATGTAGTCGACGGCCAGTTTTATCGTCGGATCCGGCCAGTTCGTCCCGCCCTTCGGCGGCATCACGCCCTTGCCGGCGATCGCGTCCTTGTAGAGCGTTTCCTTGCCCTGCGCGATGCGCGGTGCCCACGCCGCGTGATCGCCGACCTTCGGCGCCCCATTGATGCCCGTCGCATGGCACGCAGAGCAGACCTTCGTGAAGGCCTGTTCACCCGTGGTCGGCACATCCGAAGCCGCCGCCGGCGCGGTCACGACGGCCAACGCCGAGTTGTCCTTGCCCGCGATGGCGACGCGCGCAAACGGCGCGATGTTCTGCTGCACTTCTTTAAGGTGCAGCGGCTCGAGCAGCACACCTTCACCCTGAGTATCCGCCCCGATCGAGCGTGCAAAGCCGAACAAGATGATCGCGAAGAGGATGAGGATACCCAGCACCAAGCTAAAGGAATTGAAGAACTGCGTATCTGAGGACTCGTTTTTGGACACGGTAACTCGGTAAAAGCCAATAAGAGGACATCCCGGGAAGCGCGATAGTATAGCGACAGCCGGCGAATCACGGAATAGCCTTCGCTACCGATACAGGGGGCTCATTACGCCCATCGCGCCTCTGCCCATGACGTGCATTTAAATCATCCTAGTCCGCACGTCAGGACCAAGCGGGAAAGACCCACTGCCAACCCCACTGAATTGCCGCGTTGGGATATTTACACGCCAGGGCCGCCGGCAACGAAGCTCCGGGCTCCCTCAAGCGGCGCTGCCGCTCAAAGCGATCGAACAGCTTTGCGAGATGGTCGCGGAGCGGCGCGACAAGCGACGCCGGCAGCACCGTCACGCATCTGTACCACCCTTGGCATCACGCACAATGACTTCGCCATGCTTGATCGCGAGATCCTTGACGCGAAGCCGATGCGCTTCCATCAATCGCAGCCCACTGCCGTAGAGAAGGTTCGCAATCAACCAGGAAGTGCCGTCCAGTTGAGCCAGCACCGATCGCACCTCAGCGGCGCTCAGCACCACCGGCAGCCGCTTCGGCCGAGACGCTCGGGTCACATTTTCAAGCCAGGGCAACTCGATGCCGAGCACCTGACGGTATAGAAACAGCAAAGCCTGCAGCGCCTGATTCTGCGTCGATGCAGCAACCTTGGCCTCGACGGCCAGATGCGTCAGGAAAGCCTCAACCTCCGGAGGCCCCAGCTCGCGTGGATGCCTGCGATCATGATATTTCACGAACCGCCGCATCCACTGCAGGTAAGCCTGCTCCGTTCGGAGCGCCAAGTGCCGCGTGCGCATTCTTTCGCGCGCCACCTCGAACAAACCGCGCCCCTCCGGCATAATCTCCCCACGGGCGCTACACGACGCCCCGCAATCTGACCTAAAGGAAATCAGGAAGATGTCTCAAGGTCCAGCGCAATATGTCCCGTCCTCGACGCAATTCGCTTGCCGCCTCGGTCCCCTAACAAATCGTCGAATTAATCGTTAGGTCTTCGTGTACGAAACACATGTATCCATGGTGAACGCTGCGCTCGCAAAAGCAACGGCGGTTGTATTCCTTTTCAGCGTGCCCCTTCTCTTATTAGTTCGTGCGTGGCGGCCTGCGCGTATGCCTTGGTGGCTCGTCGTGGTTGTAGCCGCCGTTCTCAGCTGGACACTTGTCAACTTAGGTCTATATTTTCAAGCCAAGCACGAGAGGGATAGCTTGACGTTTGCAGACGCTCCGATAGATGGAAATCCTGTTTGGGGTTGGGTTCCTGGCATCGTGTATCTTGCGCTGTTGTTGGTCCCGTACGGAATAATGTGTGAAATACGGCGTCGTCGATCGCGCAAACCGCAAACCTAACAATCGGTTCGAGCGATCGCGGGGTCGCATCTTCGGTGAGCCAGGGAGGGGGTCGATGATTGGAATCAAGCATCTTCGTTTGGCGCTGCACAGCCGCGTCGCTCAACCTCATCGTTAGATTCCCTATGCGTGCTACCTTGATCGCGACTTTGCTTCTCGTTGGCGCGCAGGCGGCGGCTCAGGAGGCGTCTCGGGATCAGGCAGCGCCAGTCCTGACCATACGTCTCTCTGCCGATGGCGTGTGCTCGTTTGAGGACACGTCGCTTCCTTGCTGGTCGCCGGCGCAACCCCGCGTCGCTCAACCTCGTCGTTAGGCGGCACAGTGAACAACACCGAACCTATCGCGACTCCTCGCGAACTAAGTTGGTGGTCCTTCGCACTTCTTGTACTTCTAGTAGCGGGCGTCCTCG
>DATMNF010000023.1:0-34276 GCA_035569355.1 Steroidobacteraceae bacterium | reverse complement strand
ACGGTGTTGACCGGCGCCATCGGCTTGGGGTTGGGCTTCGGCCTGCAATCGATCGCGGCGAATTTCGTCAGCGGCTTCGTGCTCCTCATGGACCGGTCCATCAAGCCGGGCGACGTCATCAGCCTGTCCGGGCAAAGCGGGACCAGCACCGAGAATTTCGGCTGGGTGCAGGAATTGCGCGGCCGTTATGTGGTCGTGCGCGACCGCGATGGCGTGGAAATGCTGGTGCCGAATCAGCAGTTGATCTCCAATGCGGTGATCAACTGGAGCTACACCGACCCGCGCATTCGCCTCAAACTGCCGATCCGCGTGAGCTATCGCGATGATCCGGAACTGGCCTTGGGGATTTTGCTCACCGCCTGCGAAGGCCAATCGCGCGTACTGAGCGAACCCCCGCCCGTTTCCCGCCTCATGCACTTCAGCGACAGCGGCATCGAGCTCGAACTGCGCTTCTGGATCTCCGATCCGCAGGAGGGAGTCAACAACGTGCGCTCGGAAGTGAATCGCGCCATCTGGCGGCTGTTCAAGCAGCACAAGATCACCATCCCCGTCGCGCAGCGCGAGATCGTCGTGCAGCCTGGTGCCGGACACTTCCCGCTCGACATCGACTGAGCAGCCGCGACTCCCGTGCCCCTCTTTATCACGCCGGACATCGTCATTCCCGACGAGGAACTCGAATGGAAGTTCATCCGCTCCTCGGGCCCGGGCGGGCAAAACGTCAACAAGGTGGCAAGCGCCGCCCAGCTCAAGTTCTTGCTCGGGCAGAATGTCAGCCTGCCGATGACGGCCAGGAATCGGCTGCGGCGGCTCGCCGGCCAGAAGCTCCTCGACGACGGCAGCATTCTGTTCAAGTCGGTGAGCGAACGCAGCCAGGAGGGTAATCGGCGCGCCGCGCTCGACCGCCTCGCAAGGTTGATTCGCGCGGCGCTCGAAGAACCCAAGATTCGCAAGAAGACGCGCCCCACCAAGGCCTCCAAGGAACGGCGCATCGAATCGAAGAAACGCCGCGGCGCGACCAAGCTCGAGCGCGGCGGTCGAGATTGGGACTAAGTCGACCGTCCGGTCGACTTGAACGCCGCGAACGCGGGTGAGCCGCGGCGCGGGGTGCGGCTCACTGTCCCAAGGTGACTTGCAGGATGCTGTGCCTGATTTGCTCGGAGAGCACCATTTGCGCGTCCACGGCGACTCCCAGCAGCGGCTCGCCGAATAGAAGTTTGCCCTCCTCGGACGCTTGAATCACGTTGCGGCGGCGCAGGAGATCGATGAAATTGCGAAACAAGCTCTTGTCGAAGAATTCCGGCGAGTTCAACTCATAAAGCAGGGACATTCGCTGGGCCATCAAATAGCAGCGCTCCTCCAGCGCTTCCTGGGTGATCATCCCGCTGCCCGACTGCAGCAGCAGCGCGATCGCGAGGTAATACCGTTCGATCGTTTGAATGGTCGCTTGAGCGAGAACCGACAGGCGGATTGCTTCGAGCGATGTCGAGGGCGGGCGCCGCCACTCGGCCCGATCGGCGCTGGATTGCAGCAAATTCAAGCTCTCGAAGCAGTCGAGCAGCGCGTCCGCCACCGCAGCCACAGCGGTTTCCTCCCAACGTAAAAAGAGTTCCGAGGCGATGTAGGGGTACACCCGCCACACCAAGCGGTGGATATCGGCGCTGCTCATGCTTGCATTGCTGACGAAACAGCAGGCGAGGAGCGATGGCATCGCAAACAGGTGCAGGATGTTGTTGCGGTAATACGTGGCGAGCACCGCGTTCTCGGCCGACATGCGCAGGATGTCGCCGAGCGGATGTTTTTGCCTCTCCAGGACGCCCATCGATTCCGCGTAGCGAATCATCCCGGCGCCGCTGTCGTCCGTGAACGTCACCAGCGGCGAATACGGCGCGTCGCGCAACAGCCTTCGATACAGCTCGAGTTGGCGCTCGAGATCCGCTTCCGCCATGGCCTGGCGCGGCGTTGCCAGCATGGCCAGCGCCACCAAATTGATCGGCGTCACGGCGGCCGACGCGTTGATCTCGATATTGATGCGCGTTGCAAGATCGCCGACCGCCTCGCTGATCCAGCTCGCGCCCGAATCCGGGTCTTGGGCGGCACTTTGCCATTCTGCACGATGGCGGCTCAGCAGGGCATCGAGCGAAATCGGGCGGCCCATGTTGACGTGTACCTTGCCGAGCTTGCTGCGCAATACCGCAATCGTCGACCGGATCAGACCGAGTACGCTCTCTTTTTGCTTCGGCTGGCCGGACAGTTCGCCAATGTAGGTGCGTCCCTCGACGATGCGCTCGTAGCCGAAATACACGGGCATGAACACCACGCGCCGCTTCGGGTCGCGAAGATACGCATGCACCGTCATCGACAGCATGCCTGCGCGCGGCGGCAGCAGCCGGCCGGTGCGGCTGCGGCCGCCCTCGATGAAATATTCGAGGCTATGGCCGCGCGCCATCATCACGCCGAGATATTTCGCGAACACTGCCGCGTACAGGGCGTCGCCCTTGAAGCTGCGGCGCAGGAAGAACGCGCCGCCCTTTCGCAAGTACCGCCCGATCACGGGCAGATTCAGGTTTATCCCCGCCGCCACATGCGGGACGGCAAAGCCCTTGCGGTAGATCACGTATGAGAGGAGCAGGTAATCCATGTGGCTGCGATGGCAGGGGGCATAGATGATTTCCGCGCCATCCGCGGCCTCCCTGAGCTGTTCGACATGCTCGAATTCCACACCGTCGTACACGCGATTCCACAGCCACCCGAGCAGCGCCGCCATGAATCTGATGAAGACCTGAGAATAGTTCGCGGCGATTTCCAAGGCGTATTTCCGCGCCGCGATCATTGCGGCGCGTCGCGACGAACCGCTCGCCCGCATTTCGCGCCGCACCGCGTTGCGAACGTCCGCAGACTTCAGCAGTTGCGCCACCAGGGTGCGGCGATGCGAAAGATCCGGGCCGATCGTCGAGGCGCGCTGTGCGCGCAGGATCGACCTCAACGTTCGCAGCAACCAGCGCACGCTGCGCTGCTCGTTCATGCCCTCCTGTAGGGCGTCGCGCAGCCGTACCGGCTCGCCGAAGTGCACGAGCGTGTTGCGCCCGTTGACGAGTATGTTGAGAAACTTGCGGAAGCGCCCGACCAGCACCCAGTCTTCGGCGAACAGTAAACGCCAGAGGCTGGCTTCCTTCAGGGGCGCGCGGCCCCAGAAGATTGCCACCGGCACCAATTCGACATCGAATTGCGGATCGGCGGCCGCGGCGCCGACCAACTGTACGAGGATGCGCGGCGCGCGCAAGACGTTGCGCCGGGTGAAAACGCCCGCGGGGCGGATCAATTCGAAGTAGGCCCTGACGGCGCGCCGCTCGCCTACAGCCAAGCTGCGTTCTGGGCGCGGAAGATTCAGCAGCGTGCAGACATTGCTCAGGACCGCAAGATCCGTCTCGCTCTCGCGTTCGAGCACGTAACACACCGGCCGCGGCCGCACCGCAATCGCCGCGGCAGCCTCTTCGGGCTTGATGCTCACCCGCACCCACAGGCTCAAGGTCTTGCGGACACTCCAATGCCACGCCCGGCCCACACCCTCCAAGGGGTTCATGGCCTAGGAGCCCTAAGGAGTCGTATCGCCGCGCTCTTGATTATCGACCGCTTTGCGCGTCGCGTCTGCGTGCTCGTCCACAGTTTTCTGCACATCCCGGGCACGCTCGAGTTGCTGCGTCATCGGGTCGAACACGGTCTTCTTCGGCGGCGTATCCGGCGAGGCGCAACCGACGATGAACAAAACCGACAGCGACATTGTCAAATTCTTGAACAACGGCATGTGCACCTCGGAACCCGAAGGGCCTCAAGTGTACAATCCTTACGCACACACAGTCACTCGGAGTTCGTGCATGTTCCGCTTTGCATTGCTGATGTTTCTGTCCACCGGCGTCTATGCCGCGCAGTCCGTCGACATCGAAACCGCGGCGAAGATCTACCAGGAAGCGGCCATGCGCGAACAGGTGCGCGCTACGTTGGGCACGATGCCTGCACACATACGGCAGCTGTTCTCCGCCGATACCGCCGCAAAGCTCTCCGAGCAGCAATTGAACGCAGTGACCGCCGCGGCCAAGCGCGGATTTCGCATCGACGTATTCGAAGTCCCCGCCCTGAGCGCGCTCGCGGCCAATCTCGATGCCGCGACCGAGAAGAAAATCGAGGCGTTTCTCGAGAGCGATCTCGGCCGGCGCATGGTCGCCGCGGACGTCGCCACCGCCTCGCTCGAGGAGGCTCAGATCGACAAAATCATGAGGGGCGAGCTGAGCGCTCCGACGACGGCGCAGCGCGACGCTCTGTTCGATAAATTGGAACAAGCTTCGCGGTCGACAGAGTCCACCGTGCGGATTTTCCTCAGCATGGGGCAAGCGGTGGCGATCGGCACCGCGGTCGGGTCGGGGCGAGATACGGCATCCGTCGCTGAAACCGCGCGCAAGGCCGGCGAAGCCACCCGGCCGGGGTTGGAACAAGACATGCGCGAGCCGCTGCGACGCTACCTCGCCTACAGCTACCGCGACATGAGCGACGCCGATCTGAAGCACCTGTTGGCGTTTCTGGAATCGGTACCGGGCAAGCGTTACGTGTCCGCCTACGTCGCTTCATTGGGCGCCGGTTTCGACGCCATGGGCAAGCGTTGCGGCGAGCAGCTGGGAGAAAGTCTGCGCGAATTGGCGCAGGCCCAGGTAGCCGTGACGGCCGCCGGTCCGCCGCCGCCGCCGCCGGCCATCGCGGCGCCTGCGCCGACGCGGCCGTAGGAGCGGCTATCACCCGATAGAGTTCAAGAACTCTCGCAGCAGCACGCAGATCGCTTCGATCTGATCTTCGAGCCGGTGGTCGGAGTTGAGCATGTGTAGCGCCGCCAGATGCTCGCGCGCCCAACGAATGCTGTTCTCGGGCGGCACGATGACATCATGCCAGCCGTGCACGATCGCGGTCGGACAGGCGACGTCCTGCGGCGTGTACTGTTCGTATCCCGCCATATAAAAGGCAGGCGCCAGCAGAAAAAGGCCGCGCGCCTTGAGCCGGCTTGCTGCGGCCGCGGAAACATGCCCGCCCATGCTCGATCCCACCAGTACCACGGGTTGATCGAGTTCCTTGCCCACGTCCAAGAGTTTGCGCACCCGGTCGCCGGGGTCATCCAGGCCGCGATAATCCACCGACTCCACAGCCGCCTTGAGGTCGCGGACGACCTGCGCCATGGCCGTGATCTTCGAGCCCCACGGGCCGCTTTCCTTGCCGTGCGAAAATACCACTGTGCCAAAGGATCTGGTCATAAAGCTCCAAAACTAAAGAAACCACGTGCAGCGGCCGCTAACTGACGAATGGCACTGGATGAAGAGCAATCGAGCGCCGCGCACGAAATGCGTCGAGCCATCGACTGCCTATTCGACTGTGCCGACCTCGCCGAGGTAGACCCCGCCACCCTGGAGGCGCTGGCGGCCGGCGCCGTGCATTTTTCGCTGCCGGCCGGCAGCTTGCTGTTCGAAGCCGGGTCTGAACCGGATGGAGTATATCTGGTCGCCAGCGGCCGCCTAGGCGTGCGAACGCAAGGCATGGCTCGCCTGACCGCGGAAATCGAGCGCAGCGAGCTGGTCGGCGAGACCGCCTGGTTGCTGAAGGAGCAACGCAGTGCCGCCGTGTTTGCCATGCGCGACAGCGAGCTGTTGCTGTTGCCGACGTCCTTGCTCGACGCCGTCACAGCGAAATCGGCCCATTTCACGATGGCGCTCGCCCGCCTATGCGCGCGGCGGCTGCGCCGCAGCAATCTGACCGATGGCGCAGCAAAGCGGGCGCGCATATTCACCATCATTCCGAACAGCATCGAGATCGACGTAGCGAGCCTCGCGACCCGCTTGGTGGCTGAGTTTGGCCGCGCCGGACGGACCGAACTGGTCTGGGACGTTCGGGCCAGCACCCACACCGCGGCCTGGTTCAACGGCATCGAGGAATCGAACGACTATGTGGTGTACGTCGCCGACCCGACCGCCTCGGGTTGGACGCGCCAATGCTGCCGCCAAGCGGATGTGATCCTGCTGGTCGGCGGCGCCGGTGCCGCGGCCAAACCCTGGCCAAGCGGCACCGCCGAGGCGGCGCTGGCGCGCGGCGCCCGGGTTGAACTCGCACTGCTGCATGACGATCGCATCGAGCCCCAGGCCGCGAGACGCTGGCTGCAAAGCTCGCCTGTCGCACTGCACCACCATATCGTGGGCGCAGCGGATATGGCCCGTCTCGCCCGCCTGTTGACGCGCCGCGGAGTCGGACTCGTGCTGTCGGGGGGCGGGGCGCGCGGCTTTGCTCACTTGGGTGTCATTCGCGCAATGCGCGAGGCCAGCGTGCCCATCGACTTCGTCGGCGGATCGAGCATCGGGGCAATCATCGCCGCCGGTGTCGCGATCGGATGGAGCGACGAGGAGATGCGGATGCGCTATCGAAGAAGCTTCGTCGATACGAACCCCGTGAACGATTACACGTTCCCCTTCGTTGCTCTGACCCGCGGCCGCAAGGTTTCGCGGCTGCTGGAGCGGGAGTACGGCGACGTATTGATCGAGGATTTGCCGCAGCCGTATTTTTGTATCAGCGCCAACTTGACCACCGGCCGCACGGTCGAACATCGCGGCGGCCGGCTTGCTGATGCGCTGCGCGCCTCGGTCGCGATCCCCGGCGTCATGCCGCCGGTGTACCGCGGCGAGGACGTGTTGGTCGATGGCGCCGCCATCAACAACTTGCCGGTCGACATCATGCAAGCCCATGCACCCGGGCTCGTGATCGGCAGCGATGTGGGCGCCGACCGCTTCTCGCTCGCGCGCCGCGGCAAGCGAGCCTTCAATATATTTCAAATTTTGATGCACTCCGGCATGGTCAATAGCGCATCGAGCGCGGCGGCTCAGCGCGAGCTTGCCGACGTACTGCTGAAGCCGCCGCTTCCGAACATCGACTTGCTCAACTGGCAGGCGTTCGATCGGGCAATTCAGGCCGGATACGATTACGCGCGCCTGGCGCTCGAGGCGCTGCCCACGGTACCGCGGATGCCGGCTGCGGCCGATCGCACTGCGCGCAACTCCCTCATGGCCGAATTGGAAAAACGTTTGGGCGCCACCATCAAGGTGGCCTAGGAGCCTTCGCCGGTCAGGCTTCGGGCGAGGCTTTCCACCCATTCGAGTTCCGCCGGGCTGTAGTGCGTGTCCGCGGCGTTCAATCGATTCAAAGTGACGGGTTCCACCTTGCTGCCGGATGGCGAATGCACGATGCGAAAGCTGTGAAATCTAGGGCTGTGTCTAGCCGCAAAGCCAATCACCAGATGAAACTCGCTCCGCTGGTCGCAAGCGACGAAAAAAGCATCTTGCATTCGCCGCGAGCCGAAGGCTTGGCTGTCATGCAGCGCCTCGAGGAACGCCCGCACCTGCGATGCCGCCATATCGGCGACCTCGACGTGCGGTTGCGTCATCGCCACCCAGCGAGTACCGCGCTCGATACTGTTGACGACGAATAGGGCAAAGCGGCGCGCCGCCAGGTACTGCGAATCGGCGCTCGCGGCGGTGCCTACGCCCAAGGTGCGGGCGGACACGCCGATTCGTGCAGCAGATCGCACGGCAAGAATGGTGTTGATCCCCGCGGCTGCCAGCCGGATGCGGCGGTCGTCGGTGACGAGGCATGACGGGCGATAACCAGGCCGCAGGATGAGCTCGTCGCTCTTGGCGGGGGTCCACACCGGCGATGCCTCGTCGCCACGTGCCAGCATGCCGGCCACTGCCCCGCAGGTCGCGAACGACTCGAAGTGACCCCGCAGCTTGTCGTGCGCCAGCACTCGCGGGAAATACATCAACGCGTTTTCGCTGCGGAAACTCCAATCGCGCATGCCCCGCAAGGCATCGTCCGCGGTCTGCCAGCTCGATGGCGGGTCGACGATCAAGAGCGCACGGCGCTCCTTGCAATACCGGCCGGCGACCAGCAGCGTGCTCGGTCCGATGTCCTGATCACGCGACAGCGGAGGAATGCACAGAAAGTTGAATTGGTCCGCGGACGACAGCGCGAAAAGACCGGTGCGATCGCTGCTCCTGCCGATTAGGTCGTAGTCCGTGAGCGGCGCTCCGTCGTCGCCGTCGGAATTCGAATTGAGGTAGCCGGTGGCCAAGCCGCTCGCCGCATCCAAGGTCCGATCCGGCCGTTGCGGCGGCATCTCGCCGGCGAGCTCTATGAGCTCGGAGCCGCTTATCGCTCGCGGCAGGTAGCCCGGTGCCGTCGGGACGACCGAGAGCTTGTGAAATATCTCCTGATCCTCGACCTGAGCGGTACCCTGAGCGCGCACGCGCTGCACCGTTAGATTGAACTCCCCGGCGTCGCTCGGGGCGATATTGTCGTAGTCGACGCTGGCGCGCAGATATTCTCGGGTGCCGGGCCGCACCGCCCGCAGGCGCAGTGTCGATGCACCCGCGGGCAAAGAAAGGGTTGCGGAACGCGCGCCATTGACCACACGCACGATGACGGCCTCGCGGCCTCCGTTGTCGAAGAATTGTTCGACGGCATAGCCCAACATACTCGGCTGCCACAAGCCGCCGAACACGTGCTGAAACTCCGTGAAACTCACGATCAGGACCGGGCGATTGACCGGTCCGCGCAGCGTGCGTCCGACGAACGCGGTGCGCGCGGTGCCGAGACGCGCAATGATTTGATCGGGCCCGCGTTCTTCCTCGACCTCTATCCCTAAACCGCTCGTCGTGACCAAAGTTCTACTCTCGTGCGCACGAGCCGAACTTTATCACAACCGGCGCTTTTCGCGCGGGAGCGCGGCGCCCGACGGCGCCGACGCGCTCGACTCATCGCGGCACCGCTGCTCCTCGGCGCGGCGTTGTTCTTCGGCGAGCGCTTGCTCCGCGTCCGCCTTCTTGCGCGAGATTTCCTCGAGCATGACCTTCATCCATTCGCTGATCATTGCGCGCCGATCATTGCGATCCCTCCGCATCCGCGCCGGGAGTGACGATCGCGTCGATGGCCGCCACGGTATCCGGGTGATAACCGGGACGCGCAAGCGCGTACACGCGCTTCGCAAATTCGCTCCCGGACGGCGTCTTCATCAAGTCCAGGTATAGGGGCGTAATCAACTTGCGGCGCCCGATAGTCTTCAAGTATTCCTCCAAGCGCGCGAAGCTCGGCTGATAGTTGTTGCGGACAACCAGCTCGAGCCAGCTGTGTTCAATTTCGGCGTTTGCGCTGCGCGTGAGGCCGTACGCTTGGTCCAGCCGCCTGAGATCGACGTCTTTCAACTCGGCGGGCATGCCATCCAGGAAATACTGCCACTGCTGCGCAACCCAGTCGAGGCCGAGCTTCTTGGGATCGAGAGTGCCGCCGAGCCACGCGGATCTCGCATCATCCACCTGCGACAACGCACTCGAGACCGGCAGGACGGCATCGGCCGGAATGCCGGGAGCATTCTCCCAGGCGAGAACCTGTTCGTGTGTGACGATGCCGGGAAAGCGCTCGAGCAGATTCTCCTCGAGGTATTGGTTGAATTGCTCGGTGGTGATGCTCTTGAATGCGAAGTGTTCGAAGTAGCCGCGCAAGAATGCGTCGAACCGGTCGCGGCCGAACTTTGCATCGAGGTAGCTCAATAGCAGCCGGCCTTTCTCGTAGGGTACCTCGCTGAACGCGAGTTCCGGGTCGCGATCGCGCAAATCGATCGCGAGTGCCTGATCCTTGGGATTGAGACCCGCCAGAGCGTCGCGCAAGGACCTCAAGTCGAGCACGGCCTGCATGGACGCGCGTTGCTCGCCGTATACTTGAGTCATGATGCGGCTCTCCAAGTACGCGGTGAACCCCTCGTTGAGCCACGCGTCGCGCCAAGTCGCGTTGGTCACGAGATTTCCCGACCAGGAATGCGCCAGTTCGTGCGCGACCACCGACACCAGGCTCTTGTCGCCCGCGATTACCGTGGGGGTAACGAACGACAAGCGCGGATTCTCCATTCCCCCCACGGGGAAACTCGGCGGCATTACCAGAATATCGTAGCGCCCCCAGCGGTACGGACCGAATAATTTCTCGCCGGCCGCAATCATCGACTCCGTATCGGCGAACTCCTTGGCGGCAGCCTTGATCACCGGCTTCTCGGCGTACACTCCGGTGCGCGGCCCGGTCTCCTTGAACTCCAAATCCCCGACGGCCAAGGCAATCAGATACGAGGGAATCGGCTGCGGCATGACGAACGAATAGTCGCCCGTCCGCTTGACCTTCGGATCATTCCCGGCGCTCATGACCGCGAGCACGTTGGACGGGGTGTGGATCTCCGCCTTGTAGGTCGCGCGCACCTGCGGCGTGTCCTGCAACGGGATCCAGGTACGCGTGCCGATCGGTTCCGCTTGCGTGTACAGGAAGGCTTTGTGGCGGCCGGCGGTCTGTTTCGGCGTCAACCACTGCAATGCAGCGGCGGTCGCCGTCGTCTCGTAGTCGATTCGGATCGACTCGACGCTCTTGCGGGACGGCGGCAGGTCGATGACGAGCGCGCTGCCGAGGATGGGATCGGGCTTCTCCAGGTGAAACGGCCGGCTCACCCAGAAGGTTTGACTCTTGGCGGTTGCGCCCAACACGTCCGTGGCCCGCTGATTCACGTCGTTGATCGTCAGGTCCTTGGTATCGAGGACGATCTGCGTTGCGCGCGGATCGAGCCTCTTGAACTCGAGGCCGACAACGCCGCTGATCGTCTTGAAATCGAGGTCGACCCGCAGGTCCAATTCGATATGCGTGACGAGAAACTGATCCACATTGGCATACGAGTGGTAGTCGAAGCCGGGGTCGATGCGAGAGGAGTCGGCGGCAATGGCCGGCGGCGCCCCGCAGGCGAGCGCTGCGCCGGCAAGATACCAACGCATCCGGGATATGCGCATCAGCGGATGAGAGCTTGGGTCTGCGAGGTCGGCGGCGCTTCGGCGCGCCCGCCGAGCAATTCCTTGAAGGTCTTCTCATCCACCAATAAGCCGGTCTTGCCGTCCCAATTGGAACCCGCCGGCAATGTGTTTTCGACCAGCAGCGACTTGGAAATCACGTCATCGATTCCGCCCTCCCCGCCCGTGATCGGCACGGGAACGGCGCGCGGCATGTGCGCCAAATCACCGACCCGCTGCCAGTCGATTTCGTTGTCGTGCTCGGTGATCTTCTTTTGCAACTTCGGGCTCAAGAGCTTCGCGAGCAAGCGCTTGCGGTTATTGGACCAGTCGCGCGAATCATCCTCCATCACGGTGTAGGCCTGCAGGTATAGCGTACCGTCGCGCCACCCGAACAAGTATGGCTGATTGACCACTGTCACCTTGGTGCCGATCGGTATGAGATCAAAAAATACCGCGATGTCTTCCGGATACAAGCGCATGCAACCGTGACTCGAGCGCATTCCCACGCCGTAGGGCTTGTTGGTGCCGTGGATCAAATAACTCGACCAGCCCAAGCGAAACATATATTGGCCGAGCGGATTGTCCGGACCGGGCGGCACCTGGGCGGGCAGCTTCTCGCCGTCCTCCGCGTGCTCATCGCGAACGGACTTGGGCACCACCCATACCGGATCCTTTTGGCGGCCGACGATCCTCGTCGTCCCTTCGGGAGTCTTCCAACCTACCTTGCCGATGCCGATCGGGTGCGTGAATACGATCTGCGGCTCACCTTTCTTATGGGGCGGGTAGTAGAAAATTCGCATTGCGGCGACGTTGACCACCACGCCCTCGCGTGGAGCCGCCGGCAACACGAATTGCGTGGGCACGACCACCTCGCGTCCGGCGCCGGGCAGCCACGGGTCGATCCCGGGATTTGCCGTGAGCATTTCCTCGTAGCCCACGTCGAAACGCCGTGCAATGTCGGGCAGCGTGTCTTCTTTGCCGACGACGGTTTTCTGGACGTAGCCCACGATATCGCTGTTGGGGTCGACCTGCGAGCGGTGCGTCGCACTGGGCGTGGGCAACTGGGGCGCCGGCGGCGGCGGTGCCTTCGCAACCGGAGGCGGTGCAGCAGGCGTTGGTCTGAACAGGGAGCAGCCGCTCAAGGTCAACGCGCCGATGCAAACGGCCAAGCTTAGATACTTCATCGCCTCTATCTACAGCAAAGTCGGTCGGTCAGGCAATTCGTTGTGGGATTTCGCCGGTCGCTTCAAACTCGCCGGAAAGTGGCGATTGAGCAAATTGCCAATGGCCTCGACTCCGGCTATCGAGCCGGCCTCGAACCGCCGCGCGCGAAAATGCTCCTCCATGAGGCGGCACACGGCCTCCCACTCCGCAGCGCTGACCCGGCCCTCGAAGCCCCGATCCACCACTATTTCGACCGCGCGGTCCGCCAGCTGGACATAAATCAAGACCCCATTGTTGTGCTCGGTATCCCACACGCGCAAGTGCGAGAAGACTTCGAGGGCGCGCGCACGGGGGGCGGCATTGTTCAGAACGTGCAATGGCGTCAACGCCGTTTCGATGGCGAAACGGATCTCCCCGGCGTGGGTCTGCTCGGCGCGGGCGATGGCCTGTTCGATCGCATCGAGCGTCGCGCTCGGGAACATCATACGCGTGCGCCAATGGGTCGCCGCGGCGTGGCGAATCAGACGGCCGATTTGCATCACCAACTCCCCGAGGCGCCGCCGCCTCCGCCGCCGCCCCCGCCACCGCTGAATCCGCCGCCGCCCCCGCCGAAGCCGCCTCCGCCGAAGCCGCCTCCCAGGCCGCCGCCGAAGCCTCCCCAGCCGCTGCCCGCCGACCATCCCCGCGAACCTGAACCCGCCAGCATGGCAAACAAGAACGCAACGATGCCGGTGCCGACGCCGACGGGCAGGACGTGGCTCAGGAGCCACGCGATGCCCCCGGTCAGCCCCCCGGTGGCGAGCGAGCCCATGAGTCTCCCGAACATCGCGCGCAGCACGCGGCTCGCGACGAATACCACCACCAGCAGGAACGGCAACAATTGGCCCAGACCGTTGCGATGCTCCCATTTTCTGTCGGGTGCGGGCAACGGCTCACCGCTGACGACGGAGATCATTTGATCCACCCCGGCTTCGACGCCGCCGTCGAAATCGCCCGCCCTGAAGCGGGGCGTTATCGTTTCGTCGATGATGCGATTCGCGGTCGCGTCCGTCAGCGCGCCTTCCAATCCGTACCCCACCTCGATGCGCACGCGCCGGTCGTCCTTGGCGACGATCAGGTAAGCCCCGTCGTCCACGCCCTTGCGGCCGAGCTTCCAAGCATCCTCGACGCGGATGCCGAATTGCTCGATGTCCTCGGGTTGCGTGGTGGGCACGATGAGTACCGCGATCTGGCTGCCCTTCTTCGCCTCCAAGCCCGCGAGCTTGGTCTCGATGCGGTTGACCGCGCCGCCCGACAGCGTGCCTGTGAGGTCGGTAACCCGCGAGGTGAGAGGCGGCACGGCAACTTCCGCGCGCGCAAGCAGCGCACCCAGCAAGAGCGTCAGCGCCCCCACGCGACCGATGCGGCATAGTGAAGTCACGCGAGCGTCGGAGCCGGGCTCCTAGTGGGTCGGTGCAGGGGCCGGCGCAGGAGCGGTTGCCGGCGCCGGCGCGGGCGCCGCCGCGGCGGGGGCCGCAGCGCCGAAATCGACCGTGGGCGGCTTGGCGATCACGGCTTCGTTCTCGACCGCGAAATTCGGTTTCGGCTTGTAGCCGAATATCATGGCCGTCAAGTTTCCGGGGAAGGAACGCACCGTCACGTTGTAATTCTGCACCGCTTGAATGTAGCGATTGCGCGCCACCGTGATGCGATTCTCAGTGCCTTCGAGCTGCGCCTGCAGGTCGCGGAAATTCTGATCGGATTTCAATTGCGGGTAGTTCTCGGTGACGACCAAGAGGCGCGACAGTGCGCTCGACAGTTCCCCTTGAGCGGCTTGGAACTTCGCGAACGCCGCGGGATCGTTGACCAGTTCGGGGGTCGCCTGAATGGCGCCGACCTTGGCGCGGGCCTGGGTCACGCCCAAGAGCACTGAGCTTTCCTGGGCGGCGTAGCCCTTGACGGTATTGACCAAATTGGGGATGAGGTCGGCGCGGCGTTGATATTGGTTCAGGACCTCGGACCAAGCGGACTTGATCTGTTCATCCTGTGTTTGCATCGTGTTGTAACCGCAGCCCGATAACAGCAAGCAGGCCGTTGCCGCTAGCCCTAACGCCAATTTACGCATGAGGTCCCCTTCTGCCCCTTGAGGTTTGGGGCTTGGGGGCAAGTTTAACACCGTGGCAAAAAAAGCCCCGAGTGATGAGCTCGGGGCGGAGAGGCGGACTTCAATGAAGGGAAGTAAAGCCCGCTAGGGGAATGGATTTGAGTCTCAGTGCAGATGATCCCACTGCAGAACTTGAATGTCGGTCTCCTCGAGATCGAAACTGCGCGCCAGCATCCGCGCGATATCGCGATCACCCTGCAGGCTGGTCGACCGATCGAGGAGCTCGACGACTCCGCGATATTCGTTGTACTCGACGGCTCCTTCCGATTGCGCGATAAAGTGGGTGTAATATTTAACGCTCATGGGTGGGGAGCTTAAGATTCGCGGCGCGAGATATCTGTGAACGATTGCTCAGTAGATTGCAATTGCGTTGAACTTAGTTCACGTCCTTGAACGTCCGTACACGATTATTGCAGCGTGTCAAGATATCGCCCTCCCATCCAGCCCGGCTCGAAGTACATCACTCCCGAGGGAGCCAAGCGGCTGCGGGAAGAGCTCGATCAGCTGTGGCACGACGAGCGCCCGCGAGTGACTGCCGCGGTCGCCGAGGCCGCCGCGCAAGGCGATCGCTCCGAGAACGCCGAGTACACCTATGGCAAGAAGCGCTTGCACGAAATCGATCGGAGGGTGCGCTTTCTTCGCAAGCGGCTCGAAGGCATGACGATCGTCGATATCCGGGCAAATCCCGGGCGGCGCGATCCGGAGCGGATCTACTTCGGGGCGTGGGTGCAGATCGAGAGCGCCGGCGCCTTGCGATGGTACCGGCTGGTCGGACCGGACGAATTCGACATGGCGGAGGACTACATCAGCATGGACTCGCCGTTGGGACGAAGCTTGCTCGGCAAGCGCCAAGGCGACGGCGTGAGCGTTGCACTGCCGGGCGGGGCGACCACCTACACGGTGGTCGCCGTCAGCTACGAGTTCAAACCACCCGAATGTTCTTGAACTGCCACGGATCGTCGAGATCCAGATCCTCGGAGAACAACTCGCCGCGCTGATGCAACGGCGTCCAGTCCGTGTACTTGCCCACCACGCGGCCCAGGTACGGCATGCAGATCTCGAGCGGACGCTCGAATTCCATGTCATCGGGCTCGACGATGCCGCGCTCCGGGTTCTCCATGGCCCAAATCATTCCGGCGAGGACGGCGGAGGTGACCTGTAGGCTGGTGGCGCTGTTGTACGGCGCTAACTTGCGCGCCTCTTCAATGGACAGCTGCGAGCCGTACCAGTACGCGTTCTTCGCATGGCCCGCGAGCAGCACGCCGAGCTCGTCAATCCCTTGAGTGATCTCATTCAGCATGATGCGTTTGCGATCCTGGAGGCGCCAATTGTTGCCGCCGAGTTCGTGCACCGACAATACCGCGTTGTCGCACGGGTGGTAGGCGTAGTGGGTGGTGGGGCGATACGCCGCCTTGCCGCCATCCATGACCGTGTAGTAGTCCGCCAGGGAAATTGCCTCCGAATGCGTGATCAGAAATCCGTGGAAATGCCCTGCCTCGGGAGTCCAGGTGCGAACCCGCGTACTCGCACCGGGGCGATTCAAATAGATCGCGCAGCGCGAACCCGCTTCGTGCCGCCCGCCGTCCGTCGGGAAATGTTTCTCGTGAGTGCCCCAGCCCAATTCGGCAGGCTGACAACCCTCGCTGACGAAGCCGTCGACCGACCAGGTATTGACGAATTCGTTCGGGGACTTCGGCACGTTTGCCACCTGGGTGTCGCGTTCGGCGACGTGGATGACCCTGATGCCGAGAGTCTGGCTGAGCTTGGCCCAGGACTCCCGGGTGCTGGGCCGGCCCGCGTTTACCCCGGTATCCTTGGCGATGTTGAGCAAGGCCTGCTTGACGAAGTGCGAAACCAATCCGGGATTGGCTCCGTGGGTGAGCACGGCCGTCGGTGTCTTCTTCGCGCCGCTGCGCAGGGCCAGGGCCTCCAAGCGCATGGTGTAGTTGCTGCGCGAGTCCACGCTCGCCGTCGGATCGACATATCCCCCCGCCCAGGGCTCGATGCAGGTATCGAGATATAGCGCGCCGCGTTCGCGCGCCAGTTGAATGAGAGCGGTGCTCGACACGTCGACGGATAAATTCAACAGGAAGTCTCCCGGCTCGAGCAGCGGTTCCAGCACCTTCCGGTAGTTCTCCCGCGTCAACGCGGTCTTGATGAATTTCACTCCGAATTGCTCCGCTTCGCTCCGGCCGCCGTTTTCCGAGGTGACGATGGTGATGCGATCGGACGAAGTGGCAATGTGACGCAAGATCAGTGGCAAGACACCCTGTCCGATGCTGCCGAAACCTACGAATACGATCTTGCCCGCAAATTTCACATGCACTTCGTGGCTGCTCATAATTTTGACCCCATTTTTGTTTCGCTCCGTTTATTGATTGACGTCCGTCGGGCGGACGCCGCCAGCCTACCTGGTGCCGCGAGAAATGCTCAAGTTTCTGCGGCGTTGCGCGGCTTGCAGGCTCCTAGATCTGGTACGGAGCGCCCGGCGCGTTGCGCCAATGAGGAGGATAAGTGCGCTCGTACCCGGGCAGCGATTCGATGCGGTGAATCCAGCGAGCGAGCGCCGGGTAGTTGCGCTCCATGGGCAAAAATCGCGCGCCCAATTCCTTGGCGGCACTCCTGTCCAGGGCGCGGCGCAAGACTTGAATCCACGGGAAAATCACCATGTCGGTGGCCGAATAATCGGCGCCGACGATCCATTGCTCCTTGCTCAGACGTCCCTCGATGGTACGTGCTTCGCGCCCGACGACGTGCATGGCGTCGGTGAGCGCATCGATGTCCTCGGCGACCCGCTCGGTAAAGATCGCAGTGGTGATTTTGAGCAGCGAGGGCTCGGCGTACGCCATGAACTCGCATATGACGCGCATGATGACGCCGGCTTCCTCGGGGTTCGCGCCGAAAATCGGCGCCTGAGGATATTTCGCGTCGAGGTAGTACAGTATGGCGACCGATTCGAACACGACGTAATCGCCGTCCTTGAGGACGGGCACACGCCCGCGCGGATTGAGCTTGAGCATATGCGGCGATTGCTGCTCCTGCCTGTCGAAATGCAGGAGCTGGGATTCGTAGGGCAAACGCTTGTGTTCGAGCGCCAGGAGTACCCGCCACGAGAACGGACTGCCGCTGCCCCAGTAGAGAGTGAGTGCCATGACGCCGATTGTAGCGTGAAGTTCAGATGGCGCCGCGCTAAGCTCCGATTCATGGAATTTCACACCTTGATCGGCGTGGAATCGTTGCGCAAGCTCGAGGGCGACCCGCGGCTGGCCGTCATCGACTGCCGATTCGATCTCATGCACCCCGAGGCGGGCAGGCAGGCATACCTCCAGGCACATATACCCGGGGCCCGCTACGCCGATCTGGCTCGGGACCTGTCGGCGCCCTTGGGTCCCCACACCGGTCGGCATCCGCTGCCTTCGCCGGAAGACTTCGCAGCCTGGCTCGAGGCAATCGGGGTCGGCGACCAGGCCCAAGTGGTCGCTTATGACGACGCCAACGGATCGTTTGCGGCCCGGCTTTGGTGGATGCTCCGCTGGGTCGGTCATCGCGCAGTAGCCGTCCTCGACGGCGGCTTCAAAGCCTGGACCGGCGCCGGCGGCGCGCTCGAATCGGGCGAACCCAAGCCCCGCGGCGAACCGTTCCGGCGGGAGCGTTTCACGCCGCGCATCGACGCCCAAGCCGTGTTGAGCACCGCCGAGGTGGAGCGCGCACTCGAGAACCCCGCGGCACTGCTCGTCGATGCGCGCGCCCAAGAGCGTTATGCGGGCGCGGTGGAGCCGATCGATCCGGTCGCCGGGCACGTTCCGGGCGCGGTCAATCACCCGTTTGGCGAGAATCTCGACGCCGGCGGCCGATTCCTGCCGGCCGATGAGCTCAGGCGCCGCTGGCAGGAGCGTCTCTCGGGCAAAAACGCCGCGAACCTCATCGCCATGTGCGGCTCGGGCGTGACCGCCTGTCACAATTTGCTGAGCCTCGAAGTGGCGGGGCTCCGCGGCGGCAAACTGTACGCCGGATCCTGGAGCGAGTGGATTCGCGATCCGCGGCGGCCCATCGCCCGCGGCTCCCGCTGACCGGCGGGCTTAGGAGCCTGTCTCAGAAAGGCTCCTAGTGCGCTCTCTGTCATAGACATGCGGCGCCAATTTGTTATCGTGCGCGCGACATGAACACATCCGCCAAAATGCTGCCCGTGAACCTCGCGTGGAAGATCGAACAGTCGCTGGATCTCTACCAGGTCGAAGCGTGGGGGAAGGGTTATTTCTCGATCAATGAAGCCGGCCATGTGGTGATCAGGCCCAGCATGGATGCGGCGCGAGAGATCGATCTCTACGACGTCGTCCAGGGTCTCAAGGCCCGCGACCTGCACACTCCGGTGGTGATTCGTTTTTCCGATATTCTCGCGCACCGACTGCGCCACCTTGCGGAGGCGTTCGGCACGGCCATCGCGGAAAACGACTACAAGAACCGCTACGCCGCGGTGTTTCCGATCAAGGTCAACCAGCAACGCCTGGTGGTCGAAGAGGTCTACCGCTACGGTCGAGAATTCGGTTTCGGACTCGAGGTCGGTTCCAAGCCCGAACTGCTCGCGGTAATGTCCATCACCGAAGATGCGCCGGACCGCATCGTGGTGTGCAACGGATTCAAGGACGATAGTTATATTGAAGCGGTCATTCTGGCCACCAAACTCGGCCGCACCATCATTCCCGTGGTGGAGAACTACGAAGAAATTCATCTCATTCTCAAGCATGCCGAGCACTATGGCGTACGGCCGAAGATCGGCGTGCGAGTGAAGCTCGCCAGCGAGGGCGCCGGCCGGTGGCGCGAATCCGCCGGTGAGAAATCCAAGTTTGGGCTCTTCATCAGCGAGATCCTGGATCTCCATGCGCTGCTCAAGGAGCGCAACATGCTCGACTGCCTGCAACTCGTGCACTGCCATCCGGGCAGCCAGCTGCAGGATATCCGCCGTGTAAAGGACGCCATCAACGAATTGGCGCACGTATACGCCGAACTCAAGATCATGGGCGCCGGCCTGCAATACATCGACATCGGCGGAGGCCTGGGCGTCGACTACGACGGCAGCGGCACCAACTTCGAATCCTCGATGAACTACACGCTCAACGAATACGCGAGCGATGTGGTGTATCGCATCAAGAGCGTCTGCGACGCGCGCGACGTGCCGCATCCGATGATCGTGAGCGAGTCCGGGCGTGCTATTGCCGCGCATCACAGCTTGCTGGTGTTCGACACCCTGGGCTCCTCGAAGCTCGATCAATTCAAAGTCACCGGCCGCCCGGAAGAGGACTACCACGGCAAGGAGGAGGTGCCGCAGCCGGTGCTGGATCTGTTCGACAGCTACCGGTCGGTCAACGAGCGCAAGCTCGTGGAGTGCTACCACGACGGGCTGCAAGCGCGCGAACAGGCGCTGCAAATGTTCAACTTGGGATACTTGAGCCTCGAATTCCGCGCCTTGGCGGAGAAGCTTTACTGGGCGACGTGCATCAAGATCCGCGACTATTGCCGCAAGCTCGACCGGGTTCCCGAGGAGCTGGAAAACCTCGAGGACATGCTGAGCGACATCTACTTCTGCAACTTTTCGGTGTTTCAATCGCTGCCCGACAGCTGGGCGATCGGACAATTGTTTCCCATCATGCCGATTCAGCGGCTGGGCGAGCGCCCTTCGCGCAACGCGGTACTGGCCGACATCACCTGCGATTCCGACGGCAAAATCGACCGCTTCGTGCATCCCCGGGTAACCAAACGCACTCTTGAGGTGCACGAGTTAACCCCGGGAGAGCCCTATTACCTGGCAGCCTTTTTGGTAGGAGCTTATCAAGAAACCCTTGGCGATCTGCACAACCTGTTCGGCGACACCCATGTGGTGCACATTCGCCTACAGGAGGACGGCGGCTGGTGGATCGAGGAGATCGTCAAGGGCGACACGGCCTTGAAGGTGCTCGACTACATGGAGTACGACACCGACGAGTTGTATCCGGGGATTGCCCGGGATTGCGAACGGGCGGTCCAGGAGGGGCGAATGTCGCTCACCGAAGCGCAAGCAGTGAAGCGCTTCTACGAGAACGAACTCAACGGCTACGCGTATCTCGAGGTCGAATGACAGGCTCCTAGTTTGCCAACAATAATCCCCTGGCGTAGCATCGAGTTGTAGGTTCGTTCCCTACACGGATCTTAGGGTACAGCCCCGACGCGGCTGATGCGCGCGGCGGTGTCTGAATGTGAAACGCTGCTAGAGAGATTAGTTGAATGACGACGATCTATGTTGGCAATCTACCATTCACTGCTACAGAAGACGAAGTGCGGGCGCTGTTCGAGCGCCACGGCAAAGTCGAATCGGTCAAGCTCATCAACGATCGCGAAACCGGGCGTCCCCGCGGGTTTGCGTTCGTCGACATGGCGGCCAGTGAAGCACAAAACGCGATTCAACAGACGAACGGCTTCCAGATGGGAGGACGTCCGCTGCGCGTCAATGAAGCCCAGGAAAGGGCGCCTCGGTCCAAGCCTGCCGGCGGCGGCGGGGGCGGCGGGCCGCGTCGCTGGTAGTTGATTCACTCGCGATTGGTCGATTCACGCGAGTGGGATTTTAGAGTCGGCTGAAGCCGGCCCCCGAAGGGGTACGGCCGGTTGTGCTCACCACATTTCTTTCAGTTGCGCGACGACGTCGACCGTTGCCGTGTCACCCTCGCGCAAATTCTCCACGCCGCCCATATTGCGCAGCGAAATCCGTTCGCAGGTTTCCAACACCTTGTCGGTCATGAAGCGGCTCTTGGCGCCGTACACGTGCGCATCGCCGTCCTTGGGCTGTTGCGTGACCGCGTACTTGAGCGGCGCACAGAGATGCAGCTCGTTGCGCGCCCGTGTCATCGCGACGTAGAGCAAGCGCCGCTCCTCTTCGATCATTTCCGGCTTGCCGGTCGAGAATTCCGACGGGAAATTGCCGTCCGAGACATTGAGCACATAAACGATGTCCCACTCCTGGCCTTTGGCCGAGTGGATCGTCGACAGGATGACATAATCCTCGTCCTTCGACGCGGCCCCGGCTTGGTTGCTGGTCACCGTCGGCGGATCCAGCGTGAGTTCCGTCAAGAAGCGCTCGCGGCTGGCGTGCTGTGTCGAGAGCTGCTCGAGCTGCTCAAGATCGCCCATGCGCGTCCAGGCGGCGTCGTGAATACGCTCGAGATGGGGCTTGTACCACTCACGCACCAGCCCCACCTGGCCGGGCCAGGGAGTGGCAGGATCGGCGAGCTTTTCGAACAGAACGCAAAAACGCTTCCAGTCCATCTTGACAGGCTGCGGCGCATCGAAACCGGCCAGACTTTGGACGTTGTAGTTTTGCGCTTCGAAATAATCGAGGCCTTGTTTTGCGTGACCGGGCCCGATGCCGGGCAAGAGCTTCAGCACCCGGAACGCCGCGACGGAGTTGCGCGGATTGTCGGCCCAGCGCAGTACCGACATCATGTCCTTGACGTGCGCGGCTTCCAAGAACTTGAGGCCGCCGTATTTCACGAAGGGAATGTTGCGCTTCGTGAGTTCGACTTCGAGCACGTCGCTGTGATGAGAGCTGCGAAACAAGATCGCATGGCGCTTGAGCGACCCGCCGATTTCGCGCGTCTGCAATATCTTGCCGCTGATGTACTCGGCTTGAGCTTGCGCATCGTCCATGGCGACATAGACCGGTTTCTGGGTCGATTGCCGCAGCCCGAGCAAGGTCTTGCGGTGCTGGCGAACGCCGTCCGCCATCAGCGCATTGGCCGAGTCCAGCACTTGCTGCGTCGACCGGTAGTTCTGCGCCAGCACCACGATCTCGGCTTTGGGCTTGTAGCGATCGGCGAATCCCAAAATATTCTCGACCGCGGCGGCGCGGAACGAGTAGATGGCCTGAGCATCGTCGCCGACCACCGTGACCCCCTGGCCGTCGGGCTTCAGGGCGTTGATGATCTCGCCCTGCAGGGTGCTCGTGTCCTGGTACTCATCCACCAGCACGTGATCGAAATTCTTCGACAGACTTTGCGCCAACGCGGAATTTTGCATCATCGCATGCCAGTAAAGCAGCAAGTCGTCGAAGTCGAGAACGCGATTCTTCTGCTTGCGCCCCACGTATTCGCGATAAAGCTTCGTGAGATCCGCTTCCCACTCGCGGCACCACGGGAATTGTTCTTCGAGGGTCTGCTTCAGCGACAGCCGGGTATTGACCCGGTAGGAATAAATCGCGAGACACGCATCCTTGCGCGGAAAGCGTTTGTCCTTGGCGGAGAGTCCCAATTCGTGGCGCACCACGTCCATCAAGTCCGCCGCATCGGAGCGGTCCAGCACCGTGAAGTTCGGATCGAGGGCGAGGTGTTTCGCGTAGGAGCGCAATATCCGGTTGCCCACCGAATGAAACGTTCCCGACCACGTCAGCCGCGACACCACGCTGCGATCGCCGGCCTTGCCGCGGTCGGCCAGCACCTCCGCGACGATCAGCTGCGTGCGCCGAATCATTTCTTGGGCGGCGCGGCGCGTGAAGGTCAGCATCAGGATCCGCGCCGGATCGACGCCGTTCAGCACCAGGTGAGCCGCGCGGTGCGCCAAGGTGTTGGTCTTGCCGGTGCCTGCGCCGGCCAGTATGAGCATCGGCCCCGACTTGACGCCCTTGTCCTGAACGGCCAAGCCGAAGGTCGCCGCCCGGCGTTGCGACGGATTGAGCGAAT
The DNA here is from genome assembly GCA_035569355.1 of Steroidobacteraceae bacterium. Taxonomy (GTDB): domain Bacteria; phylum Pseudomonadota; class Gammaproteobacteria; order Steroidobacterales; family Steroidobacteraceae; genus Bog-1198. The sequence continues at coordinate 11,375 of DATMNF010000023.1, read as the reverse complement.
CGAACGCAGTGGTCTTGGCTTTCATCATCATAAGTAAACTATGCCGATACTGTACGAATATCCAGACTGCGATGCAATGAGCTTGAAACCGGCTCGAAGGATGGCGTATCGCGCGGCCTCGGCGCGAGGAGGCAGGTCACAGGCGTGATATAGACTCGAGGCATGCACAAACCAACGCTCGTTGCCAGCCATCACATTTTCAGCGGCCGCATCATCGACGTCTCGACCGAGCGGTTGCGCTACGGTAACGGGCGCGAGTACGACCTGGACTTCGTTCGCCATCCGGGCGCTGCGGCGGTGGTCGCGGTCGACGGCGCCGACCGGGTTTGCCTGGTGCGCCAGTATCGGCACGGCGTCACAGATTTTCTATGGGAAATCCCCGCCGGCAAACTCGATCCCGGCGAGGCGCCGCAAGCCTGCGCGGTGCGCGAATTGGCCGAAGAAACCGGCGTCAGGGCACGGCGTTGGACGGCTCTGGGCACGTTCCTGCCGGCGCCGGGCATATTCACCGAGATCATCCACCTGTACCTGGCGCGCGATCTCGAGGTCGGGTCCGCGGCGCCGGACGCGGACGAGGAACTGGAAATCCAGTGGCTGCCGATAGCCGATGCGGCCGCCAAGGTGCTGCGCGGCGAATGGAACGACGGCAAGACGGCGATCGCGCTGTGGCGCGCCCAATATCACCTGCAATTGTGACGGTCCGCCAAGTTTTGAGGTGTTTGAGTTGACTTAACCGCCCCCTCCGTTAAAAAGGTACCGTGAGCGGCAACAATTCAAATTCTCCACCCAAACCCGGCGCCGACGGCGCGGGGAATGCGCCTGCGCCGGATGGCAAATCCGACGACAAGACCGGGCGTGTGAAATTCGACGAGCGTGGCAACGCCGTCTGGGAATGGTCGATTGCCACGGGAGCGTTCGGCCGCGAGGTATCGACGGAGCGGCTGCAAAAACTCGAGAACCCCGGGTTGTCGATCGCCGATGATGCGCCGACGCCGTTCGACATTGCCCGCCCCAACCCCATGGGCACGGTGAAGGGCTACAACCCGTACGACAGCGGCAAGCTTGGTAAAGCGCCGGTGGTCCCGCGCAAGAAGGACTTGCGCAAGTTGAGCGAGTTTCTGAAATTGAAAAAGCAAGCGGCCGGCAATAAGGACGACGAATAAGACTGAAAGGCCGGGGCCGCGACAGGCTCCTTGAGTGCGAATCACGCCAGGGCGTGGCTCAATTTTGCGGTGTTTCCCAGACGATAGAACTTGCGCAGTTCGCGCACGAGCGCCTCTATTCGAGCCCGCCCCCTCGTCACGAACCGATGTTCCAATCGGCGGCAATAGTACGCCGCGCAGCGATGCGCCGTGCGGTAGCGATGATACTGATCGGGTTCCAGTCGCGCGTCGAAGCTCACGCGATCGAACAGCCGCGCATGCACCTGTGCGGGGTAGCCGCCGCCCTGCTGGTCGGCGAGCAAGAACACGGTGATCGCATACTTGTCGACTTCGGCTTGAGTCTCGAGCTCGAGCAGCGAGACAGGCAAGTCCTGCCCCAGCCGCCAGGTCGAATAGACGAAATGGCTGACGCCCTCGAGCGCCGTGCAGTAATCAGCGAGATTATGTTCAGTCAGGGCTTGGGCCGGATCCGCACTCTCCAGTCGCCGCAGCAAGCTCGGGTCCAGGTACAGCGCAACGCCCGCCCCGTCGTGCGTTTCGGCCAGCAGCAACTGCTCTTCAGACGCGCGCGCATCGTTAGCGGGCTCGAGGCCCTCGAGGGCGCCGCGATCCGTGACCAAAAAATCGTAGACGTCGTAGTTCAGATCGACATCGTAGAGCCGTTCGAGAAGCGATTGCAGGCCTTGCAGGACCATTTGGATTTTTGCTCCGGCTCAGTGCTCGCGGCGAAGCGCGGCCTGGGCGACCGGCTGCACGCCGAGCTGCTTCAATAGACCGTGCGCTCGCGGGCTGCCGGTCTTCATCCATATTTCGTACAGCCGCAAAATGTCCGCATCGGTATGCTGGTAGGACATCTCGCTCACCTCGTTCAGAGCGTCGACCAGCGGCTGAAATTTCCGCGCGAGCTGCGTGAAGATCGCGGCAATACACCGGCCGGAGATGGAGCGCTGCATGGTATCCGCGAGCGAGCTGTAGGCGTTGCCGCCCATCGCAATGTGGTAGTCGATGTCGATCAATTTGCGAGCGAAGCTGCGGGCGAAGAAGCCCGCGATGAACAGCGACACGTCGCCTAGGCGCTGCAGCCCGCGTTGCCGCGCGGCGGCGCTCGGGGCCTCGAGCGCATCGGCCAGCATTTGCGCGAGAGGCCGGATCCGCAGGCCATCCGGGGTGCGTTCGTACAGCGCGTCGGCGCGGGAAAACATCGTGAGCAAGTTGACGACGTACTGCTCGGCTTGCTCGTCGATGTCGAGATGTTGGCGTTGGCTCGCGGTGTGAAACGCATCACGAAAAAATTCGCGCAACGAGGAGACCGCTACCACAGATCCGGATACAGCTTGCATGCTTCGCATCCTTTTTTGACTGACACCATCGTATCGGCAAAGTAAAGACGGTGTGAATAGTAAAAGCGCGAACCATGTGTCAGAAAGTGCCTATAGTCATAGGGTTTTGCGATCAGCACTCGAGGTCGTAGGCTGCTAAGCCCAACCGCGCATCCAATTGGTGCTACATAATTTCGGCGAGCGTCGAAACGGTGCGCGGCGGCCGCGGCGCATCGTGCGGCCACTCGCGCGCATTGCGATTGAGCCACACCGCCTGCAATCCGGCTTGCATCGCGCCGACGGCGTCGGCCACGGGATCGTCGCCGATGTGCAGCACCTGCTTCGGCGCCACGCCCGCCAATTGCACGAGATGCGCGAAAATCCGTCCGTCGGGTTTGGCTGCGCCCGCCGCGCGCGCGGTCACGTGGCCGGCGAAAAAATTCGCGATGCCGCAGCGTTCGAGATCCGCGTTGCCGTTGCTGAGGGCGAACAGGCGATAGCGCGAGTGCAGGCGAATCAGCGAGGGTCGCACGTCGTCGTAGAACTCGACCCGATTGCGCGCCTCGAAGAAGACCTCGAGCGCCTCGTCGGCGAGCGACTCCGCGTGGCCCGCCGCAGCGAACAGATCCTTGAGCGCGCGATGGCGCAGGAAGGTCAGATCGTGTCCGTGTTCCGGAAACCGTTGGGCAACTTGGGCCCGCAGCTCGCGCAGCGACTCGATGTCGTGACCGTGCACGGTTCGCGGGTAGCTCTCGCGCAGCCACGACAACAGCGCGTTCTCGGCGCCTGCAATTACGGGGGCCACCGGCCAGAGGGTGTCGTCCAAATCGAAACTCAAGACGAGCGGCGCCGTCACGGCGGCATTCCCATGCAGATCGACCGCGTATTCAGGTTGATTCTCACCATCGAACCTATGTTATCAAAGGAGTGATAACATGATTCGGACGCAAATATCGTTCGGCTCCGCTCGGTTGGATCGAGCTGCGAAAAATCAAAACGGCTTGGAGCACGGATCATCGCCTCGGGCTGACGGGCGCCGAGATCTTGCCGCGCTCGTGAGGGAGAAGTTCGCAATGCTGGCCTATCGTTTTTCAGCCGCCCTTGCCGTGTCCCTCTTGGTGAGTGGCGGCGCAATCGCGGCTTCCGGCAGCGCCGCCGCCGACCGCACACAGCAGCCTTTCACGGTGCAAGATCTGGTGCGCCTCGAACGAGTGTCGGAACTCGCCGCATCGCCCGACGGCAAGCGCGTGGCCTACACCTTGCGCAGCACGGACATGGAGAGCAACAAAGGCCGCACCGGCATCTGGCTCTTGGACGCCGGCAAGCGCAGTCTCCCGGCTCGGCGCCTGACCGACATCGCAGCGAACTCCAATGCGGCCGAGTGGAGCGCGGACGGCCGATTCATCTACTTTTTGTCGAATCGAAGCGGTTCGAGTCAGGTGTGGCGGGTTCCGGCCGGCGGCGCGGGCCAGCGCGGCGAGCCGCGGAACATGGATGCGCCGGGAGCGGACGCTCTGCAGGTCACCGATCTGCCGCTCGACGTCGGCAGCTTCCGGATCTCGCCGAAGGGCGACCGGATTCTGGTGAGCGTCGAAGTGTATTTGGATTGCCCGGATCTCGACTGCACCAAGCAGCGTCTGAGCGCGAGCGCGCACTCCAAGGGCAGCGGGGTTCTCTACAGCCAACTGTTCGTCAGGCACTGGGACACCTGGAGCGACGGCCGCCGCTCGCAACTCTTTGCGATACCGCTCGATGAAGTCGCGCGCGGAACCGCAGTGAACCTAACCCATGGGATCGGCGATGTGCCGAGCAAGCCGTTCGGCGGCCGCGAGGATTATGCTTTCAGCCCCGACGGCGCGCAGGTGGCATTTTCCGTGCGCGCCAAGGAAGGCGAGGCTTGGTCGACGAATTTCGATATTTACGAGGTTGCCGCCGAGGGAGGGACCCCGCGCAATTTGACCGCGGAGAATCCTGCGTGGGACGGGCAGCCGGCGTTTTCGCCCGACGGCGCACAACTCGCCTATCTGGCCATGGACCGGCCAGGCTTCGAGGCCGACCGCTTTCATTTGGTGCTCTTGAATCTGAAATCGGGCGTCAGACGTCCGCTCACGCAGAATTGGGATCGTTCGATCGCGAGTTTTGCCTGGTCTCGGGACGGCCGGAGTCTGTTTGCAACCACCGATCATCTGGGTCAACACCCGTTGTGGGCGATCGACGCGAACAGCGGCAGAGCCGCCGCCATCACCGGATCAGGGGAGGTGGAAGGGTTCAGCGTCGGCACTCGAAAAGTGTTTTACGCCCAGAGCAACCTGGGCAATCCCGCAGATCTCTACTCGGTCGGATTCGCCGGCGGCCTCCCCGCCCAGCTCACGCACGTCAACCAGCCCGCGCTTGCCGAACGAAAATTCGGCGAGTACGAGCAATTCAATTTCGCCGGGTGGAACAACGAAAATGTGTTCGGCTACGTGGTCAAGCCTCCGGATTTCAAACGCGACCGGAAATACCCCGTTGCATTCGTGGTGCACGGCGGACCGCAGGGCAGTTTCGCGAACTCCTGGAATTGGCGTTGGAACGCACAGACGTTCGCCGGCGCCGGCTACGGGGTCGTCATGATCGATTTCCACGGATCGACCGGGTACGGCCAGGCATTCACCGACTCCATCAGCGGCGACTGGGGCGGCAAGCCGCTGGACGATCTGAAATTGGGCCTGGCGGCGGCGCTCCAGCAGTATCCGTGGCTGGACGGAGATCACGTGTGCGCGCTGGGCGCCTCGTACGGCGGCTACATGATGAACTGGATCGCAGGACAATGGCCCGAGCGCTTCAAATGCATCGTGAGCCACGACGGTCTATTCGACAATCGCACCATGTACTACTCCACCGAAGAACTGTGGTTTCCCGAGCGGGAATTCGGCGGACCCGAATACCGCAACCCCGCGGAGTACGTCAAACACAATCCCATCGACTACGTGAGTAAGTGGAAGACCCCGACGCTGGTGATTCATGGACAGCTCGACTATCGCGTGCCCGACTCCCAAGGACTATCGGTGTTCACCGCATTACAGCGCCAAGGAATACCGAGCGAGCTCCTGTACTTCCCGAACGAAAACCATTGGGTATTGAAGCCCGCCGACAGCATCCAGTGGTACGACACGGTTCTTGCGTGGCTGAATCGCTGGACGCGGCCTTGAGACAATGGCAACGGCCGCTCGAAGAGCTATTTCCCGCCCCACGCACGCGGTCGCGGCCGCAGCCGCGGCCGCGGCCGCCGATCAGGGCTCGACCGCTCGCCAGGCCGCGGGATAGTTCTCGCCAAGTTGCATGATTCGATGCAGCAACCCGTCGTAGCTCATTCCGGCGGTGAGCGCCGACTGGGCGAAATCCTCCGCCGCCGAGATGTTGGGGTTGGCATTCGCCTCCAGCACGAATAGTTCGCCGTCGCTCCGTAGGCGAAAGTCCATGCGCGCGTAGCCCGTCAAATGCAAGGCGCGGAAAATGCGCTTCGACAGCTGCTCCAGCCGCGCCACGGTGCCGTCAGGCAGATTCTCGGCAGCCGCCGTGGTGATGCCATAGCGGCGCTGATAGTCACGATCCCATTTCACTTTGCGGGTGGCGATCGCCGGAAGATTCTCCGGCAGCGATCCGAACGTCATCTCCCACACCGGCAGCACCTTGAGCCGGTCGTTGCCGAGCACGCCCACATACAGCTCCCGGCCCTCGATGTACTCTTCGACCAGGGCGTCGGAATGAGTCTGCTCGTGAATGAAGGCAATTCGCTCCGTCAAGGCCTTTTGGTCGTCCACCACCGACGCATGCGCGATGCCGAGCGATGCGTCTTCGGTCGAAGATTTCACGAACAGGGGGAATCGAAGCTTCTTCGGGACGAGCGGCTTCTTGCCGCGGACGAACACCATGAATTGGGGAGTGGGCACGCGGTGATAGGACAAGAGCTGCTTCGACAGCACCTTGTCGCGCGACAGCAGCATGCCGCGAGGGTTGCAGCCGGTGTACGGTTGATGCATCAGCTCGAGAAACGCCACGACGTGCTGATCGTAGGTGACGATGCCGTCGAATTCCTCCAGCAGGTTGAACGCGATATCCGGCTTCCACTCGATGATGTCGCGGCGCAGCTCCGACAGGCTATCGCTCAGGCCCACGGGCTTGACCTCATGGCCACCGGCTTTCAGACGCGAAATGACGTCGTACTCGGTGCGCCATTCGTCGATCTCTTTCTCGGTCGACCCTTTCAATGAGTCCGGGGGCACGAGCGTCGCATGCACGAGAACGAGCGCGCGCAGCTTCCTCACAGCGATAGCCGCGGCAATTGCCGCTCCTCGTGGGACTCCGCGAGCCGCGCAATCACCCACAGGAGTTGACCCTTGAGCTCGCGCCGCGAACCGCGCACGTACAAATCCAGCGACTCGGAGCGCTCGATCATGAGCCGCAGCACCTGATGCACCAGATATTCGCTGAAGGCACCGGTTCGCAGGATCTGTTGGCGCAGCGAATTTCGCATTTCACGCAGCAGCCTCGCCGCTTTGGGGCGGCCACGGGCCCGCGGCGCGGTGGCAAACACCTTGAGCAGCAATTCATCGGCGCCGGATCGGCGCGGCATGCGGTAGCGCGCCAATTTTTGCTCGTAGTGCTCGCGCAGCGTGCGGGTGTCCTGGGTCACCTCTTCGATGGTGTCGCGGACCGCAACCACCGGCGGCCTGAAGCCTATTTCCTGCGCGAGCGAGTCGATGTACTCCAGCTTCGCATACGCCGGCCAGTTCAAATATTCCCGGCGCCACGCGGACCGGGGCTTGAGCCAGACCGCAAAGGTCTCGGCGAAGTCTTCGGTGGGATGCGCCTGGGCATACCACGCGCCCAGATGCTGCACGAAACGGCGGCTTCCCGGCCGCGGGCGGTAGGTGTCCGGGTACGGGAGCGATGCCGGTCCGAATACGGAACGCCACAGGCTCCGCCGCCTCAAGCGATAGGCCGAATCGATGGCGTGCCCCGCCTCGTGACGCAGTATTCGCATCAACCAATTGCGGTTGCCGCCCTCCACTTCGCGCATGAAGCGCCGTTCGAGTCTCATCAATCGCCGGTGCGCGAGATAGAAAGGAATCGCGATCCCGGGGATGCCGTCGGGCGAGAACCATTCCTGCGCGAGCCAGCAATGCGGCCGAAAGCGTATACCCCTCATCTTGAGTTCGCGGTACAGACGCTGGATGGCGCCTTCCAGCTCCGTGCCTTGCACCTTGAGCTTCAGGTCGCAGAAACGCAGGCTGAGCAGCTGGTCGTCTGACAGCGTTTCCCATGCATGACCTAGCCGCCGTGCGCGGTGCGCTTTTTTACGGATCTGCTGCATGGAGTATGATATTAATGGATACTGCCTCTCGGATATTACCTTCAAACGGTCTTCAGGACGGAGAGCGTTCATGCAACGCGGGCGTTCACTGACTGACATAATCCTAACCGGTGGATTGGTCGCGGAAAACAGCGTTGCGATCGAAACCGTGAGCACCGTGGAGGGGGTCGCGGCGCTCGCGCCCAGCCTCGACCGGCTGCTGGAGATCACCGGCAACACGCTGCCGTTTGCTCTGCCCGAGTGGCATTTGGCCTGGTGCCATCATTTCCTCAACTGTAACCCCCACATCCGTGAGGAACTGCGCTTCTGCGTGCTGCGCAAGGCATCCGGCAGCTGCGTCGCTATCGTTCCGCTCGTGGCCAGCAGGCGGCACTTGGGACCGCTCAAAATCGAGTCCATCAGCCTTCTGGGCGCCGATCCCGCCATCACCGAGCTGCGGGCGCCGATAATCCTTCCGGGCTACGAATACCTGACCGCGAACGCTGTGCAGCGGCATTTGGCGGCGATCGGCGGCTGGGATTGGATTCACTGGACCGGCATCGCCGAACCGTTTGCCGCAGCGCTGGCCGTCGGCGGCAGACTGATCCGGCAGCCGGCGCTGCAGGATTTCGTGCTCGATCTCGCCCCGACGTGGGAGGAGTTCCGGCGTGGGCTGAAGCGAAATATCCGCGAATCACTGCGTCATTGTTACAACTCGTTGAAACGCGATCATCATCGATTCGAACTGCAGGTGATCCGGGACCCGGCGGATGTGCGCCGGAGCTTGGAGCGGTTCCTCGAGCTGCACATCATGCGCGCCAATCTCATGACCGCCGAAGTGCATAACAACCGGTTTGCAAGCGCGGTCGCCCGCAACTTTTTGTTCGAAGTCTGTGAGCGTCTGGCGCGGCGCGGCGTCCTTCGCGTGTTTGAGCTGAAGATCGAAGGGAAAATCGTCGCCAGTCGGATCGGCTTCCTGGTGGGCGACAGCCTCTATTTGTACTACTCGGGCTTCGATCCCCGCTGGAGTCGCTACAGCGTGATGACCACGACCGTGGCGGAGGCAATCAAGTATGCGATTTCGCAAGGCCTCAAAACCGTCAACCTCTCGCCCACCAAGGACATCTCGAAGATGCGGTGGGGTCCGCGCCAGATCGACTATTCATCTGCGTTCGAGCTCAGCGGGCGGCTGCGCTCGCGCCTGGCAAACCGCGCGTACCTGAACTTGAGGTCAGGCACGGCCGAACAATTCTCGTTCCTACGGCGCTTGATGCCCGGCCGCCACGATTGGCTCTGACGACGGCGATCTGCAGCCCGGTCAGTGGAGCATCTATGCCTCGCTCGCCGGGTTCGACACGCCGCTCAGCTGGCGAACATCATGGGGCTTGTGAAGATCGAGACGATCGGTCTCGCGTGTGTCGGTCATCGGCAATGTCTTGCGCAAGGCATCGAGGCCCGCGAAGTCGAAAAGCGCCGGGTCCGCAAGCTGCGAGCCGGCGACATTGCAGATGCTGGAGAAGATCGACTCGATGCGGCCGGGAAACATTTGTTCCCATTCGCGCAGCATCTTCTTCACCGCGAGGCGCTGCATATTGGTCTGCGAGCCGCAGAGGGTGCAGGGAATGATGGGAAACTTCGCGTGCGCCGCGTAGCGCGCGATACTCGCTTCCGTCACGTAAGCCAGCGGCCGGATCACGATGTGGCGGCGGTCCTCGCTGAGCAGTTTCGGCGGCATGGCCTTCAGACGCCCGCCGAAGAACATGTTCAGAAACAGCGTCTCGACGATGTCATCACGGTGGTGGCCCAGCGCGATCTTGGTCATGCCGTTCTCGGCCGCGAACCGGTAGAGCGCGCCGCGGCGCAGCCGAGAGCATAAACCGCACATGGTCTTGCCCTCCGGGATGACGCGCTTGACGACGGAGTAGGTGTCCTGCTCGATTACCCGGAATCGAACGCCCAGTTCCTCGAGATAGCGCGGCAAGACTTCGGCGGGAAAGCCGGGCTGCTTCTGGTCGAGATTCACGGCCGTGATTTCAAAGCGCACCGGCGCACTGCGCTGCAGGCTCAGGAGAATGTCGAGCAAGGTATACGAATCTTTGCCGCCGGATAGGCACACCATGACGCGGTCGCCGTCGGCGATCATCTGAAAATCCTCGATGGCCTTGCCCACGGAGCCGCGCAAGCCGGCTTGCAGTTTCTTGAAGTTATTGGAAGGGCGCTGAACGCTCGGGGTCACGGAATAACCCATCAGGGCGTCTCGAGGTATTTCGCTTCCAAATAGCGCAGGTACGCCGCCGCGGTGAGCGGCTTGCCCGTGGCTTGCTTGATGAGATCTTGCACCGGCAATCGCGCGCCGACGCCGTGGACGTTATCGCGCAACCAGTCCATCACGCCGCCGAACTGACCGGCGGCGATCTCCTCATCGAGCTTAGGTAGCGCCGCGCGCAGAGCCTCGTTGAGCTGGCCGGCAATGACGGCACCCAACACATACGACGGGAAATATCCGAAATGCCCCACCGCCCAATGAATGTCTTGCAGGCATCCATCGACGTCATTCGTCGGGCGAATGTTCAAGCGCTGCTCGAGATTGGCATTCCACGCTTCCGGCAAGTCGGCAACGGGCAGCGAGCCCTCGAGAATCCTCTTCTCGAGTTCGTATCTCAGCATGATGTGCACTGGGTATGTCAACTCGTCGGCATCCATGCGGATGGTGCTGCGACGCACGCGGATCAAATGACGGTATAGGTTGGCTTCCTCCCATTCGGGGCCGCTGACCTGCAAATACTTCTCCATCAGCGGCCGCACATACTTCACGAACGAACGGCTGCGGCACAGATTCATTTCGAACAATAGAGACTGGCTCTCCTCGAGGGCGAGGCCACGATCCCGGCCGACCGGCTGATCGCGCCATTCGAGCGGCAACCCCAGGTCGTACATCGCATGGCCGGTCTCATGCACCGCGCCCAGGAGACCCGAAAACGGATCGTTTGGGTCGAAACGGGTGGTAACGCGAATGTCGCCCGGGACCCCTTCGGTGAAGGGATGCTCGCTTTCATCGAGCCGTCCGCGATCGAACGGAAAACCCATGGCCTTCAGCACGTCGACGGACAAGGAGCGCTGGCGCGCCACCGTGAATTTGCCCGCCAGGGGAATGGGCGCGTGGGCGGCCTGGACCTCGATGGCGTCATTGATGAGACCGGGAAGCTTGCGCGACAGGGCCTTGAAGATCGTGTCGATATCCGCCGTCGATATGCCCGGCGTGAACCCGTCGACGAGCGCGTCGTAAGGAGCCAAGCCGCGCGCCTGTCCGAGCAGGGCCGCCTTGTCGCGCACCAGGTGCACTACCTCGTCTAGGTGCGGGGCGAGCAACTTGAAGTCGTTGGCCTTCTTGGCCTCGACCCAATACACCTCGGCGCGTGCCGTGGCCTTCGCCAGGCGCGCGATCAGCGACGGCGGGGTGGCAATCGCATGGTCGCGCTGCCGCCGCATCTCATGCAGATTGGCGAGCGGCCAATCCTCGAGTTGCGAGGCGCCCGCCTCGGCACGCTCCAGCAAGCG